>CAMWJQ010000229.1 GCA_947174615.1 uncultured Lachnospiraceae bacterium | reverse complement strand
TCTTATACTGATGCAGATCTTGCTGTTAATGATGCAGATCTGGCAGTTAAGAATGCAGTTCTGGCTGATAAGGATGCAGAAATGGCAGATAAGAATGCAAAGCTGGCGGATAAGGATGCAGAGATTGCCGAATTGAAGCGCATGCTGGCTGAAAGGAATACAAACGAATGAAAACAAAACTAAAACAACTGACGAAAGAAAACCTGCAGCAAATTATATCAGATATGAACACATTTCTGTCAAAAGAGCAGCAGCAACAGCTGGAAAACCTGATTGCCCAATACGCATCAGGCAGCGCAAAATCACAAGTCAAACAGAATACAGTACGCATGTCCCAAGAAATCGTGGAGGAAAAGATGGCACAGTTCAAAATCTGGATGAATCAGATTGATGAGGGTGAGCTGATGCTGGATGTGGAGGAATACGAGGATTATTCTGATGATTATTGGGACAGGGAATGGGTGACAGAGTATTACGACAATCAGGGAATCGGGGATAAAATTTTGTACGCAGTCCAGCTTGCAAAGGACTGTGTGGACGACTTCCGATATGAGGAAGCGAATTTGATCTATGAGTGGCTGTGGGAGATGGAAGTGTGTACAGAAAGTGAGTATTCAGGCGAATGTGATCCGGCTGACCTACAGGATTTGGCAGAACATAACATTGTCAAGACAGATTTAAAGCAGCTTGCTTTATTGACGCTCTATGCGGGGTATCAAGCACTTGATGCAGACAGACGTGCAGAGGATTTGTATCTGTATTTCTCACACAGATCGTTTCAAAACCTGCATCTTGAGGATATGCTGCATGTGGGACGTGAAAATCTCGCAGACACAGAGCAGTTCTGGGCAGATTGGATTGCACTTTTAAAGACCGAAGAAGGGGATGTGGAGGCACGGCTCTTGCAGGAGGCAGTCTTGTATCAGGATGGAGTCGAAGGTCTTATCACCATGGCAGATGAAGTTTCCAGCGTGCATCCATCCCTGTATTTGGGCGTCATGGAGGTGTACGATCAGAATCATGAATATGAACAGATAGAGCAAATCGGGGAAACAGCATTGGCAAAACTGAATAAGAGTCTGAAAATCAGAGGAAACATTGCGCTGAAAGCAGCGTACGCCGCATCCTGTCTGTCACACGACGAACAGATGATGCGGTTCTGCTGGGAATGCTTTTGTTCGGACTCCACTGTTCGAAATTTCCTGCGCCTGTTTGGGACAACGGAGATGGCGGAGCAGTATGGAACGCGGGGAAAAGAAGCGCAGCCGTTTGTGTTAAAAGGCGGGGAGTCCTACCATTTCAGAATCAAAGAGCTTTCCCAGAACCAGATCGGCAAATGGGAATATTATGATCTTTGTTTTTATACAGGAGATTTTGATACTGCGAAACGGGCATCAAAAAATCCGTCGGGGTCGCTGGGATGGAGCTCCAGTTTTATTGACCGCGGAATCCGATTGTTTCTTTTGTATTTATATGAAGATCCGAAGCCGTCAAAAGCAGCATCCGTCATTGCACAGGAGATTGGTTTTGCGGACGATGCGGTTTCGTACAACCCCATGTATTTTGAAAGTGCAATCGCCGAGGAGAGCCGTACCCTCAAAGTAAGTATATTTTGGAATTATTTTCAGCGATGGAAACAGTATTTCCCAATGGGGCAGGACGAGAGAGAAAAAAATCTTGCATGGGCAGAAAAAATCGTGTACAGCAGGGCAGACGCCATCGTCAGCGGACAGCACAGAAGCCATTACCGCGAAGCCGCAGTACTGCTTGCGTTGATCGCAGAGAACAAGGAAGCGATGGGCGTGCAGGGAGTAAAGCGGGAAGTGTATGCGGAATACAAGAAAAAGTTCCCGAGACATTCCTCATTTCAGGGGGAGATGAACAGCTATTTCGGGTTCAAATAAAGTTTTTACATAGTGCACGCCGGGTCAATGCGGTATCCAACTTTCCTGGTATACCCGCACAATGTTTCGAATGCATCCCGACGGCAGGGGAACATGACATAGCTGTCGCTGTTCATATCAATAGCAGCGACACATATGTCATACGACTGCCAGTTCTGGTCGATGGTTTCGTACCAGTCTGTAATCTCGTCCTCCGCATACAGTTCATCTTTAGAGTCACATTCACAGACATAACCGCTTTCGAGCAGGCTGTTTACCATGCCAATCCATAGAATCTCATCCGTTTCGCATTTTTCATCCATGCCGCGGTTTTCGTAGTTTTCCAGGTGTTTGTCAAAGTAGTGCGAAGCGTTGTTGTGAGCGCCTCCCATGCTGTGATTTGTAACGACTAGGCGGCGAGGGCGTAATATTTTAGAACGCCTGCGTTGTGGAATGCAGGGAGATGTGATATAATACTACAAGAGGTAACGAAAAATGAGAAATAGAATCATAACTTACCGGCGGCGTATTGACGCGCTGTTAGCACACCCGCCAGCCGATACAGACTGGGATGCGGTTCTGCACGAACATCTGACACAAGTGTCATTTTTTCAGCATGAGCGGCTGATACATCTGATTGTGACAGTCACGTTTGCGCTGCTGACAATGATGGGGCTGGCAGTTTACTGTATCGCTGAATATATGCCAATCTTGGCGATGATCGGACTGTTTGTGCTATTGCTTGTTCCATATATCGGGCACTACTACACGCTTGAAAACGAAGTGCAGAAAATGTATGGGCAGTATGACCTTATTTTGCAAAATTTAGTGAATCACGAAAGAAACGGATTTGGCGTGCAGATTTCAGCATTGCACTGAAAATAAGAATCGGAGGATGTGATACAATGTTTGATTACAAAAAATTTGAAAATGATCTTGTCGCCGCTATGGAAGATATATTGAAAAACTGGGCTAAGACCTATCCTGATCTTTATATCCTGTCGCTGGACTGCGCAAGGGATATGACATCAGTGGGTATTATGGCAAATACACAACAGCATTTAAATGAAGAATGTGACGCGGACGACGAAGCGTACTGGTATTATAAATATTGTGAAGACGAGTGGGAATTGTTTGAAGCGGGCGGACTGATGAAGGAGATTTCTATCTATATGAATCAGTTTGCGGAAGAAAATGACACGCGCTTTACCGATCCTGAAACGTTTGAATTTACAGAAGCTTTTGAGGAACATTGCGATCAGATGATAGATGCCTGCGAACAGGCAGTACAGCGTTTGAGACAAACTATCGATCCGGATTTTCCGAAGCTGCTGCTGGCATTCAACATTAGAGAGTATCTGGATGCTGAAGCGCGCGCTGCGTTTTTTGCAGCCGTAAACAGTAAAGAAGCTTCCGAAGAATACGCAGCACATATTGAGGATTTTAATTAAACTGCTGTTTTGGAGACATGCGAAGATGGCGGTGTGAAAAAGACTTTTCAAATGTGCTGCATGAAGTGCCGACTACAGATGAAAAGGACATGCAATGTATTGTAACAGATATTTATGATGCGATTTTAAATGGATAGGAGGAAGGATTACATGATTCAATGGTTACATCAGGAAGAGGGATGTTGTGAAGGAATTTTTAAGAGTACTTTTTTTCGTGATGATGAAGATGGTGATGAGCTGAGCATTGGCGTTCAAAGCCCGGATTTGAGCGAATGTGCCGAAAAATGTGTTGAGGCATTCAATAATCTTACCGAGTCTCAGATACTTCAAATCTGTAAAGAAATTATAAGCTGTGCACAGGAGTGCGGCGATGAGGAATTTGAACTGCCGGAACTTGATCATGCGCTTGATATTTTAAAGTACTGCTGGTTTACAACCGTCTATGTCAATATGTTAAGCAAGGAAGATGAAATCTCCTATGTCGTTGAGGGTGAAGGAGACTGGGGGAATGTCATCGGTTTTGCTGTAAAAAATAATCAGGTTATTTATGTCGGAACGGATTATTTTGATTATATGAAAAGGGAATAACAATTTAGAATGAAGATATTCTGCGCTGCAATGTCCATAAAAACGCTGCAGCGAAAATGCATCGAGCCTGCTGTGGAGCAAATTTTTCTGGCTGGATAGTGCTCAGGATGAAGTTGTGGAATCGTCATCATCATGAAATGAACCGCAGTGTGGGAGAACGGCTGAACATTAAATAGGAGGAAACTATAAATGAATAAAATAGGTATAATCGGAGCAATGGAGCTGGAGGTAGCAGAGTTAAAATCAAAGATGGAACTGAAAAATGTCGTGGATAAGGCGGGCATGAAATTCCATGAAGGAGTGCTGAACGGAAAAGATGTTGTTATCGTCCAGTGCGGCATCGGAAAGGTAAATGCAGGGATCTGCGTACAGATTCTGGCGGATTTATTTTCCGTGGATGCTGTCATCAACACTGGCGTTGCCGGTTCGCTGCGAGCCGAAATCAATATCGGTGATATCGTAGTCTCCACGGATGCCTGCGAACATGACATGGATGTCAGTGCGCTTGGCTATGAGCCGGGTATCATTCCGCAGATGGAGACTTCCTTCTTCAAGGCGGACAGGACGCTTGCCGAGGCGGCAATTGCGGTCTGCCGCGAGGTGAATGCTGAGATTGGCGTGCATGAGGGGCGCGTCGTCAGCGGCGATCAGTTTATCTCGGACGGCGCAGTGAAGGAGAAGCTGATTCGTCAGTTCGACGGCTCCTGTGCGGAGATGGAGGGCGCTGCAATCGCACACGCGGCATTTTTGAACAAGCTGCCCTATGTGGTCCTTCGCGCGATTTCAGACAAAGCGGACGGCAGCGCGCACATGGATTACCCGGAGTTTGAGCGCGCGGCGGCTGCACACTGCGCAAAGCTGGTGGAAAATCTCGTTGTGCGGCTGTAGAGCATAATCCGGATCGTGCTGATGTACGCTGGTGCCGGAGGTTGTCAGATGGGTGAATATGTGGATATTTTTAATGTGTATATCATGGGAAGCGCCCAGATGCTTGTCGGGTTTCACTATTTTGCCAAACTGCTGCAAAAGCGTGCAGACTTCTTCTCATACCTGTTGTTTCTGGTTTGCGGTATTTTGGAGATACGTTTTGTCACGGGCAGAAGAATTGCGGATTTTAGTGCATACACTCTTATGCTTACAGTAAGCGGAATGTGCCTGCCCGCGGACTTGTGCGGAGAACATTTGACCTTAGATCGGCGCAGAAATGCACTTTTTTATGGTCATACAGACTGGAAATCTGCTATTTTATATGCTGCATTGACTGTTGAGGTCATGCAGCTTTGTTTCGGCATTGTGAACACTTTTCAGGGGATATTGTTTCCGATCATGCATTCCCTCGACCAGAGTACGATTGGCATGATATTTATGGTTCTGGGGTATATCACAGCGCTCCCGATGGCGGCGTTTTGCTATCGCATGATATGCAGGTATTTTGCGTATTATGAAACGGTGAAAAAGCAGTATGTATTGATGATTTTGATACCGGTTTTGCTGATATTTCTTGTGGGCGAGTACATGAATTATACGATTTATGGGTCATATGGAATGACACAGGGCAGTGCGGTCAGCATCCGTTATTATCTGATGCTTGTGGTGCAGCTTCTCGGGATGGCAAGCCTGTTTTGCATTCTTTTTGCCTATAAAAAACTTCTGCAGAACGTTCAACTTACAACAGAGCTGTCGCTTCTCGAGCAGGAGGAGCATTCTCTGAATCAGTATGTGGAGGAGGCAAAGGCGCACTATGACAAGACAAAATCCTTTCGCCATGACATCAGAAATCATATTGCGATCGTGAAGGAGCTTTTGCAGTATGGCAAGATGGAGCAGGCGCTTAGGTATGTTGGCGATCTGGAGGAAATGACAGAAGAGCTGTCCTTTCCATGCAGTACGAATAATCCAGTAGCGGATATTTTGCTTGGAAATAAACTGGGAATTGCACAAAGTATGGGAATTGAGGTTCGATGTCCACTGGTCCTGCCCTATCCGTGTCCCGTGCGGGATATTGACTTTTGCATTATTTTGTCAAATGCGCTGGACAACGCGATCCATGCGTGCAGAATGCTGGGCAGTGATGTGAAAAAATATATTTGTGTGGCAGGGCGTATCCAAGGCGATTTTCTTTTGCTGGAAGTTGAGAACAGCTTTGAGGGCAGCCGCGCCTTCAAAAAGGGGACGGGGCTGTCTAATATCAAGGCAGTGGCGGAGAAGTATCATGGTACGATGAGTATTAAGACACAGGGAAACGTATTTACGCTCAGTGTGCTGCTAATCATTCCACAACAAACAGAATGCATTTTACAGCAAAGGGGTTCATTCCATAGTCTGCAGTGCCGAAAACCAAAATGAAAGGCAAGATATCGCCGAATAAAAATAGAAGCCCGGAGTCACTTTGTATCAAATGTTTGATGCAAAAGCAGTTTTTGGCAGGATTCCGGGTGACTGTAAAGATGATGGAGGTACGAGTATGGCAATGGAAATTAATGGAAGCTTCAACAACGCTCAGACCAGTTATGTAGAGAGGCTGAAAGAAGAGCGGTCTTTGGACAAAGCCAGCAGGGCAGATCAGCTCAGAGAAGAACGGAAAGAAGAAAAGACGCCTGCACAGGATGAATATATCAGCAGGGAAAAATCAGGTGCAAAGCCCACGGGTTTATACTGGAGAGTGGAGGATGAACACGGCATACGCAAATTGTTTTATGATGATCCGCCTAAGCA
>CAMWJQ010000228.1 GCA_947174615.1 uncultured Lachnospiraceae bacterium | reverse complement strand
AATGACGAATGCTGCCACCAGAACAACTACCCCTGGTCCCGCAAGAACCGCAGCAAAGGCAGTCAGATGAAGCAGCCTTACCTTCAATGCATCCACAAAGCGAAGCGGCTCTTTTGCGGCATGTGCACCAAATGAAGCAAAGTCATCTACGTAGTCATCATTGTATCCACCATACGCCGTATCGAAAGAATCTTCATTGTATGCATCGTCATAATACTCATCACAATACTCGTCGGACTCATAATAGGCTGCCTCATCGTCCTCCTCATAGGCATCCTCCCCAGACTCGTAATAACTCTCTGTATCCTCCGCATAATCCTCTGCCACGAACGTCTCAATATTGATTTCCTTCGTGTTGAACAGCGCCTCCCCAGCTTCATAGTCCTCGGAATCCTGATATTCATGTGCTTCATATGCTTCTGTCTCGTCTCCTAAATCTGACTCCACGTAGTTTTCAAGTTCTTCATATGCTCCATATTCCTGCGCCTCATATGCGCCAGCTTCTTCGTATTCTTCCAGTTCTTCGTATAGTTCAGCTTCCTCATAACTGCCAGATTCTTCGTACGCTTCCAGCTCTCTGTATTCCTCAGCCTCTTCGTATTCCTCGGCTTCTTCGTAAGCTTCGAACTCTCCGTATGTTTCAACTTCTTCGTACGCTTCCAGTTCTTCGTATTCGTCAGCTTCTTCATACGCTTCCAGTTCTTCGTACTCCCCAGTTTCTTCGTATTCTTCCAGTTCTTCATACGCCTCAGACTCTTCGTACGCTTCCAATTCTTCATACGCCTCAGCTTCTTCGTATTCTTCCAGTTCTTCATACGCTTCAGACTCTTCGTATTCGTCAGCTTCTTCATACGCTTCTAGCTCTTTGTATTCCTCAACTTCTTCGTACGCTTCCAGTTCTTCGTACTCCCCAGTTTCTCCATACGCCTCAGCATCTTCGTACGCTTCCTGCTCTTCATATTCTAATGTTACTTTTTCTAATGCTGCTTTTTCTAATGTTGTTTTGTACGTTTCGGCTTCTTCGTACTCCTGCGCATCATATCCTTCATATTCCTCATATGCGGCATACGCTCCGTTCTCCTCATACTCCTCCGCGTATTCCTGCATCTCCTCCGAAGTATATTCCCCCACTACAGTCTGATCATTGGCATACGCAACGATGTACGCCTCCTCATCCTCTAAATCATCCCCAGCCGGCGCCTCCTCCTCATACAAATCTTTTATATATTCATCAGTATATTTCCCTGTTTTTCTTCTGTTTTTATATTTGCCATGTACTCCAAATGTCTTTCTATCCTTCATTCTGTCCTCCACTGTCCTCCTTTTTCTGAACCATCTCTTCTATACCATCCCTTCTATACCACATGGATGAACCCCTATTGGTTAAACTGTTAACATTTACGTAACAATTATAGCAAAGCGCTTTCAATCACTCAACCACTTTTTGTGGCAAATTTTCATACAAATTTTGCCACAATGTTACCGTTCTCGCCCCATCTGATTCTGAAGTGATTCTGTTTCTTGACGGCGTAAACAGCAACAATTTTTGCACACAAATTAATTTTTTCTATAGTTCCTTATAGATGAAAAATAAAAATCCCCATAATGATACACGCAATTCCCGCTGATTTTCGTACGCTGATCTTCTCCCCAAAGACAACATATCCCAGTACCAGCACCAGCACATTTCCAAGCGATTCTATTACTGGTCCATTTTTATACGGCATCCCGCTGTAGGCATAGACCGTCAAGAGCATGGACAGAAAAAGCAGCCCATAACCGCAAAGAACATACCTGTTTAAGTATTCCCCCAGCATAGAACGATGTGCATTCATCGCACTTTTCTTGAGCAGTACCTGTGACACAGAGGCAATCAGCACAGAGAAAAACATCGCCGCCGCAAATCTGTCAATCATTCCTGCCATCCTCCGTTTCTGTATTGATGATCCATGTCCCTGCCACTACGAGCACAACTCCCAGAACATTCTGTACCGTGATCGTGTCATGAAAAAAAACGACTGCCCAAACCATCGACCACACGACTGCCATAGAACGGTTTGCATATGCCACAGAAAGCTCAAAACGCTTAATCATCTGCTGCCACAGGATCGCATACACGCCCAGTATCACAAATTCCATCCCAAAAAAGAACAGAAAACGCAGCACATTGCCGCCGCTTGCAGACGCTTCCTTGGACATTACGCTCGAAACCGTATAGAGGATAATCACCCCCTGCAGCAACAGTATATTCTTCAATTTAACAGCCTTTTTCATGGACTCTTTCATCACGCCGCTCCTCAGCCCCCTGCCTCAATCACATCCTCGTCAAGAAGCCCTTGTTCTTTATATACCCAATAGTAATTGTAATCCATATAAATAAAATAATTCTGCACAAACCGAAACAGGAAATACCCCTGCTCCTCCATGCTCCCGTTCATCCGTTTTCCGCTGGACAGCACGACAAACGCACACTTCTCATTGCGTGCACACCGTGCCACCTCTGCCACATCATACGCATATTTGTCTCCCTCCATCGCATCATAGAGCGTATTCTGGAAATTCCATGCCGGTTCCATCATATTCCTGCCATACGGTGTATAAATATCCGCCGTATACTGCCTAAGATACGGCAGCAGCTCTGCCGGCAGTACCGCGATCGGTTTATAATTGTCAAGTTTTATTGCGTCTGCCACATCAATCACCTCCTGCGGGATATGGTATGCATTGACCGCCCTGAAATGCAGCGTCTTGGTATAGACCAAATCGCCATTGATCATAAATATCAAAACAGCCATCACAAAAATCAGCATCTTTGACACAAACAGCCGAAACCGTGTCATCAGCCTCACCACACTGTAGCACACCAGCACCCCCATCGGCAGCGACCACAATACACGGTAATAGACGTCTTTGTCGATCTTCATCCCAATCCACGCATAGACCGGGCATATAAAGACCACCCCCAGCGCTGCCACCAGATACAGCAGCACGACGCGCACCTTCCTGTCCTTTTCCGTCACCCACAAAAACAGCAATGCAATCAGGAACAGGGGAATCAAAAAGCTGTTTCCATTATATAAAAGCACATCCTCAGCGACCGCCTTCGTGACCGCAACCAACTCATCCAACATCATGATTCTCCTACTTTACGATAAAAAAACATATTGCGAGCAGCAGACAGGGCACACAGCACAGAAACAAATCAACACCATACCGGACACTTTTTTTCTTGATACCAATGAGTACAGCCGCAATGCCTGTCATCGTAGGAACTACCATAAAGGAAACGCTCGTCGCAAAGACTGCCGACATGCAGACACAGATAAACAACATCCACATCCCCTGACTGACACTCTCCTGCGCCAGATATAACAGACACAAAAACATCGCCGGGATGACCATGCCTGCCATCAGTCCCTTTCCCTGCCAGATTCTAGTCATGGCAAAAGTCTCTGTCGTGTACAGCGAAATATTGCCGTACAGAAACCAGACCGCAATCAAAATCATAAAAACCGGCTTATAATTCTTCCGATTCCACAAAATCCTGCTGGCAATCTGACCATAGACACAGTACAGAAATCCCAGCCACACCGATGCGAGCACACTGTGCGCCACAACTGCCGGCGCAATCCCGCTCAGCTTCGACAGCCACGCCTGATAGATTGGCGTCGGTGAGAAGGCATGTCTGACATCCAGCGGATAAATATATCCTGTGTATGCATCTCGCAGATACATGGTGTCAAAGGTCTTTGTCAGCACTGCCGTCGCGATATAATATGCATCATCCCCGTCATAATGCCAATAGAGCACTGCATATGCCATCTGAAAGAAAACAATCAGATAAAAGACACACCAGCCCAGTTTTACATGCAGCGGCATTTCTTTGATCTGCCGAATCTCCTCGAGATAACACCGCCAGAGCTGCCTCCCCTGCCAGAGTGAGAGCAGCAGAACAATCGCAACAATACAGGTGTAGGTAATCACCAGCATCGTAAAGCTCTGTTCGAACAAAATAAATGGAACCGCCGTCAGCTCAAACAGAAAAAAGCTCACAAACCACCCGCAGACATAGGTCATTGCGGGTGTCTTTTGTAAGCGGTTCATATGTTTTACAGGTATAAAACCAAGAAAAAACGGCACTGGCAGCACCAAAGCCAGCAGTATCCCCCACCTTATCATCTCCACGTGCTCTGCTCTCCTACCTTTCGTTTCTCAATGCCTGTATCGTTCCCCGTTTGGGCAGTTTATATTCTGCTAACCAACTTCCTTCTCACCAAAATAGAGCGATAGCTCCGCCGCAATATGTTCGCCCAGCACGATATTTCCGTTATCCTTTGGATGCAGTCCGTCTCTCAGATAATAGTCCGACGACTCCTTGTCAGAACAGTCCATCAATCCGATTTTATATAAATCAATCACATGAAATCCAAATTCCTTTGCGAGTTTGCGCTGTACCTCCATGTAATCATTGAGTGTCGGCTGTCCATTGATATCCGTATAGTTACACGTCACCTTCTTTGCGTTGTTGTAGGTCGTCACAAAGAAAATCTCCCTGTCGCCATAATATTCTTGAAGTTGCTTCATAAAATACCGCACAGACCCGCAGTATCCCGCCGTGCTCAGCTTGTCATTCACATCCCCAAAGCGCTTGTTTGCCGGGGTGCTCAGATAATCGTTCACGCCTGCAAACACGACGATGATATCAGAATCCACGTTCGTGACATTGCCAAAATTCAGTGCAAGAGAGAGCTCCTCATCCCCATAGACTGAAAACATCCGCCCGCCCATGCCATGATTGAGCGCTTTCTTAAAATGAAGATACGAATCCGCATACGTGACATAACTGATACGGTTTCCATTGGTATCCACGGCACTCGTGATCCCCTCCGTGATACTATCTCCAATAAATACAATATTCTTATCGCTGAAATCATAGGCATTGTTTGCAAGAATCTGCCTGTCCATCTGATTGATCCTCGATGTCTTGTCCTTTGAATTTTTTAACGTATACAGCAGCTCCCTCGCCTCTGCAAAATTTTCCTGCTGCTCTCTGCGCGCTTTGAGCTCCCCTTCTGAGAGTTCTGAAATGTTCTCTGCCTCAACTTCGGTAGTGCTCTCCTGTGTGTCAGACTGCTCCGTCTGTCCATTTTCCTGTGCAGTCTGAGTTGGCTCCTGCATCCCAGAAGATTCCGTCTGTGTCGTTGTCTCCTGCTCGGATGCGGGGCTTGACTCCTCTCCGGAACGATCACTGTCCGTCAGCACAGTGCCGCAGCAGATACACCCCGTACAGGTACATCCCTCGACACATCCGGTCCGATTTTCATTGTCCCTCACAATGACTGCCTCGCCCACTAGATCTGTCCGCTCTCCGCATGCAGAAAGCATTGCTGTCATTGCCATTGCCATTAGTGCCACTGATTTCTTTTTCATTCTTTTCTCCTCTTATACCATTGATAGATTTTAAGGCAAGAGTTCTCTCTAAGATTTCCATCTCAAAATCACGGTACGATACGTTTCAGACATTCGGCTTCGTCAAAACGACTGCCGGACATGTAAAACGCAGCAAGCTCTTCACTCCTCTCATCCAAAAGCTCAGCACGGGCAGCAAGGTTTCCGGGATGGAACATCAGTTCCAACGCTTGGTTCTTTCTGTCCGCATAAGCTCTGTATGCCGGAAGCAGTGCCTCTACTACCTCCGTTTTCATCTCACAGGTATAGAAAATGCCAAAAAATACCGGCGCCTCTATTCCCCTTTTTTGCAGAATGTTTTTATTTCGATCTGCGTATATATTCAGGATGCACCATTTCACCCAGTTGATCAACGGCACTCCCCTGCGCATCTTCGCGTGATGCATCAACGGAGCTGTCGGGTCTACTGGCACACGGATCTGGTGAATGCCAAGGTGTTCAAATTCCCTCTCTAATAATACTTCCATCAGACTGTCAAACACAAGAGGAATCATATGGTAATGCTGATGGGAGTCGATCGCTGAGATCTTATAATCATTCTCTGCCGTCACAGCCCGAAGCTGCGCCGCAATCTCTAATTTGAGCTGTCTTGCAAGGTTTTGCCGCCCAGCTCCTCTCTTCCTATAATTCCATCGAAAAAACTGTATAAAAGATTTATCAAAAAAGCCGGTATCATCCACCAAATCGGGCACTTTGTCCGCCCCGGCAAGCGGTCTGCCCTCCACAAAATTCAAATGAAGAACACGCCGAATCCGTGTTCCGTCTGGATCTGCCTCATTCAGAAGCGCAAGCGACTCTGGAAGTGCAGGCGTGTTTGGCAGTATGCTGATACTGTTTAACACCCCATCCCGATAGCAGTTCAAAATCCGTTCGGACTGCGCTGCAGTCACGCCAAAATCATCGGCATGAAACCAAATCCTTCTATTCATAAACACTTCCTTCTCATAGGCGTTTCCTCTGCTCTCTGCGAATATATCTCAAAAATTTTATATTTGTCGTCACATACCGCTTCCACAGCCGTCTGGGGTCCTGCATCAGCCTGTACAGCCATTCCAGGCAAAGCATCTGCATGATGCGCGGCGCCCGCTTGATCGTTCCATCCAGATAATCAAAACCTGCCCCCACCCCGACAGACACACCACCTTGTTACCTATCACGCGCTCTGTTGG
>CAMWJQ010000227.1 GCA_947174615.1 uncultured Lachnospiraceae bacterium | reverse complement strand
GGGCTGGCTTGCGCTCTGCGCCAGCCGATTCGGATTTTTAGACCTTCGAATGAGCTTTTTTGTGGGCGTTTTTTATGCGGTTGCGGTTTCGTTTTGGCAGTTTCTCTTTGCGGCATGGCTGGGCATATTGTCTCACAATACGGCATATTTGGACGCAAAATCGGAGAGCGGACAAATAGCGGCAGGGGTGTTTCATGCCCTGCTTTCTGTTGTGGTGTTTTATTTATTTAAGCGCCGGAAACGGACCGCGAAAGATGCGTTCCGCTTCGCCTCAATGGTGAGTGTAGCGGGTTTTGTGGCGGTCATAACGCTGTCGGAACAGACGGTGCTGAAAATTGCAGAGGATACGCTTGGGATGTGGGCAATCTTGGCGGTTGTTTTGATGATGTCCCTTTTGGTTTATCGCCTGCGCCGTCAGTATGAGACGGAAAGGGAGCTGGCAAAACTCAAATCGCAGCAGGCGGAAATATTAGAACGGGACTATGTCACACTGAACAATGTCTATGCGTTGAATGCAAAGCTGTTCCATGATTTTCACAATCATATTGGCGTGCTGCAGCAGATGCTCTCGCATCAGAAAGTGGACGAGGCAGTACGGTATCTGAATGCTTTACAGGCGCCCCTGCAGGAAATGACAGACATGGTTTGGCCGGGAGACGAGACGATGGACTATCTGATTAACAGCAAGGCAGCAGCGGCAAAAGAGGACGGCATACCGATGCAGATTCAGGTGGAATTTCCGCGGCATACCGATATCAGAAGTGCGGATTTATGTGCAATTCTTGGCAATCTTTTGGACAATGCGCTCGAGGCGTCAAGGCAGATACCAGAGACAAAGCAGCGCGGGATCCGACTGACCATCCGCCGCATCCATCAAATGCTGGTCATAAAGGTGGAGAATCGGTTTGCGGCGCTTCCGAGTGAAAGGGACGGTGTATTGCAGACCACGAAGGAGCAGAATGGGCTGCATGGATGGGGATTAAAAAGTGCGCAGACTGCTGCAGAAAAGTATGACGGCATGGTGCAGACCTCCTGCACGGACGAGATCTTTCGGGCAGTTGCCACACTGTCTTATAAAGGGGTGAGCGTGGATTGATAAAAAGCTGCAAGGCGTGGAAAACGTCGGCAGCTTTTTTCGCGGTCAAAAAACGACCGATTACGGACATTTTGGCATAAACCGTCTTTTTCTGCTATGATATAGACATCACAGGCAGGAAATTATTTGAGGAGGAAAATAAGATGCGTCATATATTTATTCGTGGGATTTTAGCTGTAGTCTGGCTGGCAGCCGCTGTGGTGAGCGGCGGTTCGGGCAAGTTTGCCTTGGCAGCGCTCTATGTCATCCTGAGCGGTCTGTTTTTGTACTTTGCCTATGCAGCGTGGAAAAAGGAAAACGATAAAAATGGAGATTAATATGAAAAAGTCATTACTGGTTGTCAAAAATTTAAGCGCATGGTATCAGAGGGGACAAGAGGTCTTGTCTGCATTTTCACTGGAGCTTGCAGAGCATGAGGCGGTAGGGCTGATTGGGTTAAACGGTGCGGGGAAAACGACTTTTCTAAAAGTGCTTTCGGGGCTGCTGCCCACATTTCAGTCAAACGGCATAGTGTTTCGGGGAAAGTCTGTCAAGATGCGGGATAGAAATTTTAAGGTCAACCGCTATACCGTGTTTGCGGAGGACAATTCGTTTCAGTATTTTACATTCCGCGAGTATCTGGCATATGTTTTTGCCGCATATGGAAAAGAACTGCCAAAGCAGTCGGAACTGTCAGCGCTGATTAGGGGATTTCACTTTGATGCGTTTACGGATGTACTGCTCAAAGACCTCTCGACCGGAAACCGCAGGAAGGTATTTTTGATTACCGCATTTGCATTGAAACCGGCGCTGCTGCTGCTGGATGAGCCGGTCAACGGGCTGGATTTTCAGAGTACAGAATTTTTATATGAACAGATCGCCAGATATAAGGAACACGGAACACTGTTGTTTTCCTCACATATTCTGGAAAGCATTACACTGACATCGGATCGCGTTGTGGTTTTGGAGGACGGGAGAATCCGGCAGACATTTGAGGGCGGACAGATGGATGCCGCAGAGCTTAGGGAGGCGCTGCACAATGAAACGAATGATGTTTAAGGCATTTGGAAAAAAATTATTTGGGGCAAACTATGAGCGGATGCCACGCGGACTCTTGGCGGCGCTGATTGTATTTCTGGGATTGAGAGCCGCTGGATGCGAAGTGCGGATTGCACCGGTTATTTTATATCTTATGACCAGTACCTTTACGGCGGGTGTTATGTGGCAGGCGCTTTCTTCGAAGGATCATGCCGAAATGATGCAGAATATGTTGATGCTTCCCTTTGAGGAGCGGGATTTTGTTTTTGCGTATGTGGCATCATTGGGCGTCTATACCGTTCTGACAAAAACGGCAATGCTTCTGGCAGTGGTGTTCGCAGTGGGAGAATGGAGTGTCAGGGAGATTGCAGGGAGCGCGTGCTGTGCAGTCAATGCGATTCTTATGGCTGCTGCGATCGATTCAATTTATCATAATATGAATATTCATATTATGAATAGGAAGAAACACCGCATAAGCGGGTGGTGTGTATGCTGTTTTTGGACAGCGGCTGTGTCTGGGGTGATTCTATTGATGTGGGACGCACCATGGTTTTTGATTTTGATTTTGGTCAACAGTGCAGTTTCTATCTTTGTTTTACAGAGGGCAGATGCTTACTCTTTATATGCGCAGGGGCATCAAAAGGAAATATCTCAGCAAGCTGACGGACGCACCGTGTGCGAGCGTGGAAGAAAGCTGTTCTGCTCGATGCTGCCCGGGAAGCGAACAGTGCTAATGGAGGCAAAAAGCGGAGGATGCCAAAGTGGGCGAATGGGAGTTCGCATGGGAACAGCGCAGTGCGGAAGCGCTGTGTGGCGGTACTTATTCCGCTATCTGAGGGCGCATAAAAATTATTTAGTAAACACCGTCATTCTGTGTGGCGTGGCTTGTGTGCTGCCGTCGTTTCTGGGGACATTGGAAAGCGAAGGCATATTTGCGCAGACGATTGGTTTTGCTGTTCTGTCGATGAATACGCCGCTCTGCATACTGTTGTCATGCGATCCGGACTTGGAGCAGGCAGTGCGTGTTCTGCCTGGTCAGGAGCGGATATTCTGTGTGTCATATGGTTTGTTTATCGTTCTGTGGAATGGCATTGCAGATGCGCTGTATTTGTGCAGCTGGCAGATTCAGCTGGGCGGCGTCACGGGATTGACAGTGCTTTCTGCCGCATTTTTTGCAGTCCAAAGTGCGGTTTTATCTGTCTTGCTGGAATGGTTTTATCCTGTGCGCGGCTGGAAAATTGAGAGTGATTTGTGGCATCATCCGCGAAAGTATCTTGTGTCGGCTGGAATGCTGCTGCTGGCGGGGATCGTGGCAATGCAGCCGATGCTGATCGCCGTATTTGTTGGATTGCTGGGCGTTGAAGTGACAGTGCTGCTTGAATTTGCGGGGAAAAAGTGATACCATAAAGTTATTGGACGTATCGAAAGCAGGAAGAAATTGACGATATGGCAAAAAATAATACAATAGAGGGAAATCAGCTATGGAACATAAAGAACACGAATTACTAATGCAGATTACTGAGGCAGTGCGCGCCTGCGGCGAAATCATTCTCCATGCAGACAGGGGCAAGAGCTGCATCGACGAGAAGGCGGGACATGCGAATTTTGTCACAACCTATGACAAAAAAGTACAGCAGGAGCTGCAAAAACGGCTGCTTAAAATTCTGCCGGAGGCGGTCTTTGTCGGCGAGGAGGAGGATATCCATGCATCCATTGAAAAGGGCTATGCCTTTATCGTAGACCCGATTGACGGCACGACAAATTTTATCAAGGACTATCGGATGAGTGCGATTTCTGTCGGGCTTGCGCTCGACGGGGAGCGGTATATGGGTGTTGTCTACAATCCATATCTAAATGAACTGTTTACGGCGGTAAAGGGGCAGGGGGCATATTTGAACGGCGCGCCGATTCATGTCTCGTCAGAGCCGTTGGAAAATGGCGTAGTTTTGTTTGGGACGGCGCCCTATTACGAGGAACTCAGCCAGAAATCGTTTGAGATGGCATATGATTATTTTAAGCGGTCGCTCGATGTGCGAAGGAGCGGTTCGGCAGCGCTCGACCTTTGCAGCGTGGCAGCGGGCAGGGCAGAACTGTTTTTTGAGCTGCGTCTCTGTCCGTGGGATTTGGCAGCAGGGTCTTTGATTGTGGAGGAGGCTGGCGGCAGAGTGACCACTGTGGAAGGAGCACAGATTACATTGGATGCGCCGTGTTCTATGCTTGCGACGAACGGGATTTCTGAACAGTTCCTAAGGAAAAGATAATATCGCGAATGCTGCTTGTGGCGTAAGATTAGGGAAATGCATATGATAATCATAAAAAGCGAGGAACGCGAAAAATGGATTATTACAGTGCATTTCCTTTTTATATGGGCTATCAGGGATATGGGCAGTGGGCACAGCCCGGCATGGTGCAGGAGGACAGGATTCTCGAAGATCTTGAGTACCTGCAGCAGATGTATCCCACATATGCCAGAAAATACCAGAGTATGATTCGCAGTGTTGTTGACAAGATGGACTACGAGGGGAGCTTTATCTATGACCAGTATCCTGATAAACTGACGATGCAGCGCATGGTGGACAGTGTGATGGCAGTTATAAAAAATAATGAGGAGACAGAAAAACCTGTACTCGTACAGCGTGATACGCTGCCGCCAATGATATTGGAAAATGCGGTACAAAATCCTGTACAGGGGATGCCAGAGCAGGATGTCACGGTCAGCAATCGGATGCCGCCCAAGGGCGTACTTACCGAAAATGCACCATGGCATGAGAAGGAGCCGTGGGTCCGCGAACTGGTCACAGTGCTTATGTGCTATGAGATTCTCACGCGCAGAAGGAAGAAGAGCAGACACAATTATTACCAGTTTTAATTAAAAAAGTATGAATTGCATTGACTTATCAGTAATATTGAGGTTATAATAATAGCATCGTGCAGCCGGGGCGTTAGCGGTGCCTTGTACCCACAATCCGCTATAGTGGGGGTGATAAACGACGGAGGGTCTGCGTTTGTGTAGCTGCCCTTTATAAGTGGCGTTGAAGTTTGGGTCTCACGCAATGTGTGCCGTTGAACCGTGTCAGGACAGGAATGTAGCAGCACTAAGGCGGATTTCATATGTGCCGTGAGGGTGCCTGGCGGAGTTAACTGTAGAGGTAACGTACATGGGCATAGGATTCGAAGCCGTTTGCACGATAAAAAATGGTTACTTTTAAGAGGAGTCGCAAAGAGGAAAAATTATGAAAAGAAACAGTTTGAAAAAGAAGGGAATTGCTTTGCTGCTGGCACTGACGATGGCGGCAGCCGCCATGACAGGGTGCGGTGACAAGAAAGAATCTGAGCCTGTGAAAGAACTGAATTTCGCAGATATTACAGGCAATCAGCCTGACGATACGAACGATGCGCCGGAGTCGCCGGATGAGGAGGAGTCTTTTACCGAGCAGGTGGAAGAGGAGACCCGCGAGGGGATGTACCGCAGCGAGATTACAAATGAATGGATTGATGAGAGCTTAAAGAACCAGCGTCCGATCGCGGTCATGGTGGATAATGAGAAGACGGCGCTGCCGCATTATGGTCTCACGGAGGCGGATGTGGTATATGAGCTTATGAATAGCACTGCCAACGGCAGAATCACTCGTTTTATGGCTGTCGTCAAGGATTGGGGAAAGATTGAGCAGTTTGGCAGTATCCGCAGTACGAGAGATACGAATATCATGCTCGCAGCAGAGTGGAATGCAGTTCTGTGTCATGACGGAGGTCCGTTCTATATTGATAAGTGGATTGCAAAGAATTATTCGGCAAATTTCAGCGGTGGTTTTTCCCGCGTGAACAATGGGAAGTCAAGAGAATTTACGGAGTACATCTGTGCAGGGGATCTGGATAAGAAATTTGCCAATTCAAAATATTCCACGGAATACAATGAGTTTTATCCGGGACAGCATTATATCTTTTCGAACTCGTCGGTGGATCTGACCTCCATGGGAAGTACGATGGACTGTACCGAGATTGAGCTTCCTTTCCCTCACAACAGCTCAAGACTTCAGTACAATGAGTCAACAGGGACTTATGATTATTATGAGTATGGCAGTGCACATACAGACCCGCAGCACGGCAATGCGCAGCTTACCTTTAAAAATCTGCTGATTCAGGATACGACATTTTCTCAGCATGACAGCAATGGCTATCTGATCTACAACGCGATTGATTCCGGTCGTGATGCATATTACATTACAGAGGGCAAGGCAGTCGAAGTAACATGGATCAAATCAGGAGAGAATGAGCCGACGATTTATCTGAACAAACAGACGGGTGAGCAGATTGAGATGAACACCGGAAAGACGTATGTGGCGCTTGTTCCTTCAGATTCATGGAATGATGTGGTTATTAAATAAATTACCGAAATAAAGGCGTATGCGCAGGCATACGCCTTTATTTCGGTAATTTGACTAAAAACAAGTTACGAAATTTTGCGAAATTTCCAATGGTAATTTATACCATAACAGGCTATAATAAATTCATCAAAGAAAATCGGATGGAGGTTCTGGGTTATGGAAAAGAAACGAGTGACTGCCGGTGTGCTGACGCTGTTGATGGTG
>CAMWJQ010000226.1 GCA_947174615.1 uncultured Lachnospiraceae bacterium | reverse complement strand
GCCATTTATATACGATATCCCGCCGCTTATGGTGCATCAGTTCATGCAGCCCTATATAATAAAAATCCTTCTCGGCAAGCTTCGCACTTGGCAGGACAATGCAGGGATGGACAGCTCCCATTAACATCGGCGTCGAGACAAGGGGATTGACACCAAGCTCTACGGGTCTTTTGATGCCCGCCTGATTCTGAACTGCCGAAAACCTTTCCAGCATTGCGACGTCCTCCACAGGGATCATTCCAGCTTTGATACAGCGCACAAAGCTTTGGTACATTGTTATTTTTCGGATCAGCAGCCCAAGCACAACCGCAAGCCAAATCACCCAGACTTTCGTGCGCAGCAGCGCCAACATGCCTTTAAGTGATTTAAAACCAAGATTGATTACTTCTTTACCATACTGTGGGCTATTTATTTTTTTATCATCTTGTGCAGAATTGTTTCTTTTTTCATGATCCTGTACAGGACTATTTCCCTTTTCATGATCCAGTGTCAGATTGACAGCAGCAGCGTCCGCATCTCCGGCAGGATTGAACACAGACTGTGTTTGGGATTGCGTAATTGTATAGGACAGTACCTGTCCGATTGTATGGCGGGCTGCTTCCATCAGATTCCATTCTGGCGCAAAGGGGAGCAACAGGCGCAAAATCACAATAAGCCAGATATAATACTGCCACTGTCTGCTGATTTTGTGCTGCCAAAATCGTTTTCCTACAAATAGCGCCAAAATGAACAGCGCACCAGAACCTGACATGGACAGGAGAACATTGAAAACAGTATTCATATTTTTTCCTTTCAATCATAAAAATCTATTGAATTTATTAATATACCAGCGCTCTCATTCTCGTTCCAGCATCTGTCTTAGTTCGTCGTACTCTTCGTCTGTCAGCAAATCACCTGAAATCAGTGTGGCGACAAGTCCCGACGCGCTCCCCTCATATAATTTCTCCAAAAAATTTCTTGTCTGTGCCGTCTGGTATTCCGCTTCCGACACAAGAGGAGTATACTCATTGCGGCGCCCGATTTTCTTTGCCTTTAAAAAGCCCTTGTTAACGAGGCGGTTGAGCAGTGTAATCAGCGTATTTTTCTGCCATGGTCTGCCCTTTGCCGCCAGTTCGTCCGTCAGATAGGCAAACAGCGTCGGCTCCCCGCTGTTTGCCCAGACCACTTTCATAATCTCCAGTTCGGCGTCTGATATTTGCTGCAGCATCATGAAATCCTCCTTACTTGTAGTTGTATTTTAGTATGACATCTTGTTATGTTTTAAGGATAACAGATTGTCATACTAATGTCAAGTGCATTTTAAAATACAAAAAAGGAACACAAAAACAGCATCCCAACCTTCAATGTTTGGATGCTGTTTAGAGATCTGTATACTCTCTGCTGAAAATTATCAAAAAATCAATTCAAATCCACAATCTCATAGCCCAGCTTCACTTCCTCTATGACGCCCTCCTCCTGCCGCAGCAATTCCATCAGCCTGCGCACCGAGAGTCTGCCGCTTTTTTCATAGTAATAGTGTGCTGTAATCAAGGACGGCACTGTCATGCGCGTAATCTCAGAGTCCCCATGCCCCGCGATCAGAATCTTCTGCGGAACTGCAATGTCATGCTCCCTCAAATACTGCATGGCGCCGACAGCCATTGCGTCCGTCGCGCAAATCAGCCCGTCCAGACCTGCGCATTTACAGAGCATCTCCCCTGTTTTCTCGTAGCCGGAAGCCAGCGTAAAATCCGCTACAACAACATTTTGGACAAGCTCTTCACGCCCCATATCGCACACCGCATCACAGTATCCTTTGTACCTTGCTTCTCCGGCTGCCTTGTCCTGCCACATCGCGCTCATAAATCCTAGCGTCGTCCTGTCTTTCTCCAGCATCCGCTTTGTGAGATCATAACAGGCATGATAATCGTCATGGTACACACAGCAGTATCCCGACAGATACTGTCCTACGATCACAACCGGAACAGACATGCTTTTCAGCGTGCGCTTATGTGCCGCGGTGAACACTGTCGCAACCAGTATGACGCCGTCAACCTGTTTGTCATTGAAAGCAGCCAGATAATCGACCTCCTTCTGCGGCTCATTCTGGGTGACAGCAAGGATCATCCGATAATCGCTGTCATGAAACTCCGCAAGCATTCCCTCGACAATCCGTCCGATGGACGAAGAAGCAATCTTTGGCACAATCACGCCAATCATCTTTGTTCGTTTTGTCCGCAGCGTCTGTGCCTGAATGGAGGGTCGGTATCCGGTCTCCTCCACCACCTTGCGGATTGCCGCCTGCTTTTCCTCTGAAATATATCCATTATTAAAATAACGCGAGACAGCCGCACGCGAAACGCCTGCCATCTTCGCTATATCTGCTATATTCATCTGCACCGCCCCTTTTCACACTTGAGACGCTGCGGTTTTGCCCAGATCCTGCAGGATTGTACTGCCTCTGGACCAAACCGCAGTGTATCTCATCTTTTACTTTTTGAGATAAAAATATCCATATGCCGGAATCTCTACCTGCGCCAAGTTTTTCTTTTCCCCTGTAATCAGATCTGTGCCGTCGCCATCCACGCCGCCCAGCCGCGCAGTCCTGTTTGATTCATTAAAATTAAATATGCCATACAAGGTCTCCCCCTCAAGATATCTGCCAATACACAATACAGAAGCATCCCCCGTGTCCACTGTCCATGTATCAGCATAGGAGACAAACACCTTCTGGGCTTTACGAATTGTCTCTAGCTGCTTTAATCCCTGAAACATCATTCCTGCCACCGTGTCTGTGCCGCGAAGCTGCTCTGCCAGCTTCCAATCCATCGGTCCGCGGTGGATATACCTTGAATCTGGTGCTTTGTCCGCGTCCTCCTTGTAGTGATAATCATTGAGCTGCCCGATTTCATCCCCACTGTACAGCACGGGGATTCCCGACTGCATAAACATATATGCATGAAGCATCAGGTCCATTTTAACTGCTTTCTTGAGTGCGGCTGTATCCTTCTCAAATGCTGCTTTCTCTACGCCGCACATCGACGCTGTCGTCCCGCAGAACCGCGCATCGCCAGTGACAGGGTCGGCGTTATAGAGCTCGCCGCGGCTGTTGCTGCCGCCGTCGTATCCCTGAAAATAGTCATTTAAGTATTTCTTATGCGCCCGCTCCTCCATGCCGTCCATCTGCAAAGTGGCATAGTCAAGTCCCCAGCCGATATCGTCATGACAACGCAGATAATTTAGGAATACATAATCCTTTGGCAGTGCATTCACAATATCGAGCTGCTTTTTCAACAGCTTCACATCGCGCGTTGCAACCGTGTGCCATGTGGTCGCCATCGTGGTAACATTGTAAAGCATATGACACTCCGGCTTCTCGACGGTGCCAAAATACGGTGTTACCTTCTCCGGCTCCATGACAACCTCGCCGAGCAGCAGCACACCCGGACAGACAATCTCGCTAATCATGCGCATCATGCGGACGATGGTATGTACCTGCTTCAGATTGCGGCACGGCGTATTGAGTTCCTTCCATATATATGGGACTGCGTCAATGCGAATAATGTCAATTCCCCTGTTTGCCAGATAGAGGAAATTGTACATCATCTCATTAAAGACCCTTGGATTCCTGTAGTTCAAATCCCACTGGTAGGGATAAAAGGTGGTCATTACATAGTGGTTTGCATCAGGCAGCCATGTAAAGTTGCCCGGCGCTGTTGTCGGAAAAACCTGCGGAACCGTCTTTTCATACTGCTGGGGAATCGCAGGATTGTCATAGAAGAAATAGCGGCTCATATACTCGCCGTCTCCCTGACGCGCCCTTTTCGCCCACTCATGTTCCTCCGAAGTATGATTCATGACAAAGTCCATGCAGACATTGATACCTTTCTTGTGACAGGCGGCTGTAAGACTGTCCAAATCCTCCATAGAACCAAGTTTCTCCTGTACCTTTCGAAAATCTGACACGGCATACCCACCGTCCGAGCGCCCCTTGGGCGTATCGAGAAAAGGCATCAGATGGATATAGTTGACACTGCACTGTTCTATGTAGTCAAGCTTTGACTGCACGCCCTTCATATTTCCCGCAAAATTGTCGATGTAGAACATCATGCCAAGCATGTCGTTTTGTTTATACCAGCCTGCATTCGCTGAGCGCTTCTCATCGCTTTTTTTCAGTTCCTTATTCCTTGCAAGATAAAACTGCCTCAGATTGTCGCTAAGCTCAGCAAACATGGAATCATTGTCATACAGCTCCATGTAGAGCCAGCGCAGCTCATCATGATGGCATTTCAGCCTCTCCAAAAAAACCTTGTCCTCTTTTCCCATGACCACACCTCTTTTTCTTCCCCTAACAGTTTCTTTTTATTATGCTTCCATATATACAAACGGCGCTATTCTTTCCTCAATCTCCTTATCGTCTGAATGATATCTCAGGCAGAGGGGACCAGACAAATCCAATGCCATCACACCAAGTATGGATTTTGCATCTACCACTTTCTTCCCTGAACCAAGGTCAAAATTCGCGTCAAATTTGTCAATCGTATTCACAAACTGCCTTACCTGCTCTACATCCTTAAACTTAATATTTACCTTCTGCATAAAATCATTCCTTTCCAAATAAGTTCAACTTTTGTAAGCTTCCTGCCGACCTGCTGCGCAAGCCTGTTTCCAAAACGGCGCCATATTCTGAAAATGGTGTCACAGTATGTTATCGGTTTCATGTATGACATTATCATATATCATGATAAAAATATTGTAAATAGCCATTTTGCCTAATTTTTCTAAATAATTTTTGAATATTTTTGTGAGAACGATTTCATATTTTGTTTTTCTGAGCGTACTGCTGCGCACAAAAACATAATATTCCTCCCTTTTCGGAAAAGTGTTCCTTTATTGGATTTCCTTTACTACGCCTTGTTCAATCTCTTATAAGGTTTCGGCTCAATTCCAAACAAACGAGCCAGACTTTTGTTCATTTTTTGAAGGGTGCTATGATCATCACTGGAAACTATAATATTAAGCGCCCAATTCAAATCCACGTGTATACTATATTTCGCTGAAATGCCATAGAAATGTACTTCATCGCTAAACCATGCCTTCTGTAATTGATATGGCTCCATTAAATACTCGATCCATTCCATCTGTGTTGTCCATTGAATACTTTGCACTGACTTAGCGGATACAATCTCACGAAATTTCTTTGGGGAAGCCGCAAGTTCAATCTGATATAAATACTGTGTATCCTGCATTTTCCGGAATGCCATCTGAAACAAGTAGTTTTCAAACGAACCCAAGAACAATTGTCCGTCGAATCTATAGACAGGCGGATTTTCATCCCCTGTCAGTTTCAAAAACAACGCACTTTCTGACCAATGTGTAGAAAACATCATATATTTATTCTTATCAATATCAAAGTTATCTATGTAACGGAGATAATCCCTTAATACGCTGTCAATATTGACTTCTGTATCCCCATCCCATTCCTGCTCCAACAATCCATTGTCATTTTGTCCCATCTCCTCTAAAAACAGTAAATACGCATATGGAATACTTTTTCCATGTTGTTTCAATCCGGATATTTCCTCCAAGGCATGGATTTGTTTTTGCGATGCCGGCTCAACTTTTCCTGACCACTGTTTATCGATGGCGTTCATTGTTTTAAAAAGCCTTTCAATCATTGTCTCCAAAGAACCCGCTTCAAAAGAAATTTCATTGATCAACATGCTGTTACCTCCTATATATTTTTATAGAATACCACAAGTACACTCTTATTTCTATCAAATTTCTTCCTCTTTTTATATGCTCTGTCTTGTTGTCGAAAAAAGGAACTGCACACGAATCCTTTCGTGCGGCAGCTCCTTTTTCATCATGCTTGTTGTTTCAGTTTATTTTGTTATCTTGACGATTCATTTTCAACATTTTCAGTATCCGTCCCGTCATTATTCTCCTCGGTTGTCTGCACTGTCTCCTCCGTCTCCAACTCCTCGTCTGTCTCGGACTGTTGTTCCTGCGCTTCTGACGCAGATGCGTCTGATTTCGAAGCGGGTTTCTCTGTATCTGGCTGTACACTTTGTGTTTCTGTATCCTCTGGCTCCTCCGAATTCTCCGGCGGCGCTATGGTCTGCTCTGTCTCTGTCTCCTCACCTGCCTCTGTCCCGCTTTCAGCCTTCGTGAGACGAATGTCGGATATCTCCACTGCATGTGCTGCAAGCTCTGTCTCTCCTGTCTTACCCATAGAGATCTGAAATGCAATTGTACCTGTTATTTCTTGATCCTCCAGTGTAATGATACGGCTTACGGATTTTAGCCTATCCTTTTTCAGGCTGATATCTGTTCCACCATGCCATGCATCCCCGGAACCCATAAATGCTACTTTGACATCTCTGTCGATAGATGCACCAATTTTGAATTCCAGCAGGTAAGATGCGCCTGCTTCCATTGCAAGACCTTCCTGTTTTAATTGAATATTCCAATCCGCAGTTCCTGCCTTGGTAATCTCATAACGCGCCTTTTTATTCGAAAAATCTGATGCAGCAGACGCAGCGCTATCAACGTAATCTGTCCAATTTTCTTTACCGTTTGCAAAATCACTGTTTTGAAGCAGATTTTCTGCGGCTGGCGTATCTGGATTCTCTGGATCATCGGGTTTGTCGGGATTTTCTGGATCGTCTGGCTCCTCCGAATTCTCCGGCGGCGCTATGGTCTGCTCTGTCTCTGTCTCCT
>CAMWJQ010000225.1 GCA_947174615.1 uncultured Lachnospiraceae bacterium | reverse complement strand
TCCAATAAGGATGTGGCATCGATTTCCGTCGATGGTTCTACAGATAACTTTATCGTGCGGATTACAGAGTCTGCAGAGGCGACAGCGGCAGTGGAGGAATCCCTTCGAAATATGTATGGCTCGCTTGACGGGCTGGCATACTTCCCGATGGATATATCACTCTATGACTCGACAGGACAGAATAAGATTACAGATACCTATGGTTTAAATATCACGGTGACAATGCCAATTCCGGACGTGCTGATCCAGTATGGCGGAAATGCGCGTGTGGCAGCGGCAGACAACGGCAATTTACAGCAGTTGACGCCGAGGTTTACAACGATTGACGGCATTGCATGTATTTCGTTTGTACCACCACATTTTTCACCGTATGTGATCTATGTAGATACCAACAACTTAACTGCAGGTCAGATGCTTGACGCGACGCCAGCGACAGGGGATCCGATTCATCCGAAGTGGTTTGCGGCAATCGGTATGGCATGTATTTCAATCTTACTGTTTGTCACAAGTGATGGACGGAAGCGCAAAAATTACAGGGCAGCATAAATATGAGACAAGGGAAAAGGAGTCACTATGAAGAGATTACACATTGCGATTGCAAGCATGGTATTATTGGGAATCCTTGTGCTTGTGACAGTTGCCCACGGAATCGGCGGCGTGACAGCCGCGGAAGATGACAGATTCCGCATAAAGGGAACAACCTTGACAAAATATCTGGGAACTGACACTTTTGTCAGTATCCCAGATACGATTACAAGCATTGGCGATGAGGCGTTTTCGGGAAATGAGACACTCACAAGTATCGAAATTCCCAGTTCTGTAAAGCAGATTTCATACAATGCATTTAAAAACTGTACGGCGCTCACAAGCGTGATCCTGCCGGCTTCGGTTGAGAAAGTGGGACCGGGCGCTTTTGAGGGATGTACGGCGCTCACTGCGGTTCAGATTGGAGAGCATGTGAGTGCATGGGGTTCAGGTGTGTTTGCCAACTGTGACAGCCTTGCAAAAGTCACAATCGATGAGGACAATGAGTACCTTACTTATTACAATGGTGCAGTATATAATGGAAATATGACAATGCTGTATCAGGTGCTTCCGGCGCGTGAGGGCGAGAACTATGTGATGCCTGAAACAGTAGAGAATATTGATACTTATGCGTTCTGGAATCTTCAGAATACCAAAAATGTGAAGATTTCGTCTAAGGTAGCCGGAATCCCCAGACAGGCAATGTCCAGCATGGGGAGCGTGGAGAATGTCGTGATACAGGAGCCGACAACAGGCATTGGGGAGCGTGCGGTTGCAAACAATGCAAATCTCAAGCAGGTTGTGATACCGGATTCTGTAGTAACGATTGATAAAAAGGCATTTTCTGGCAGCCCTGAGTTTAAGATCTGTACCAGCAAATCCAGCACAGCAGATACCTTTGGCAAAGAAAACGGTATTGAAGTAATCTATAAGGCAGATGAATATCCAGATGATTTTATGGACAGCAATGCCGGGCTTGAGCAGAAGCCAAATGTGGGCGACAGTTCGGATAGGGATGGTTCGGATACGAATAGCTCCGACGAGGATGAAAATGAGACTTCACAGACGACAACTGCTGTGACATCAGATGATGATACGTCGTCAGATGATGAGAACAGTGATAAGAACAATAATGATAATAAGAATAACACAACGCAGCATAAGCCTTCGGAGTTTGAGAGTGCAGCAAACTATATCCATCCGCTTGATGTCCCAGAGAAGGATAATGTACTTGGAAAGACAGTCATTGTGGCAGGGAAGGCTGTAGTGCTGATGGATAACCATAAGGGACAGGTATATGGTATTCCGGATGGCACAGAGGCAGACGTTGTGGAGGAAGATTCAACAGAAGACGAGACGCAATCCAATCCGGACAAGACAGAAAATTCAATCAGCGTGAGTTACGAGCGAAGCGATGAGGACAGTATCGCACAGCGGAAATTTTATAAACAGAAGGATTTGACTGAGATTGAGATCGAGGAGAACATAAAAAGAATTGGCAGACTGGCGTTTGCAGAGAGTGGTCTAAAGTCGGTTGTCATTCCTGAAAATGTCACAGAGATTGAGTATGGTGCTTTTATGTCCTGTGCAAATCTGAAAGAGGTGACGATACCTGATACAGTTTCAGCGATTGGAACAAAAGCTTTCGAGGGTACGCCTTGGCTGAAACAATGGCTTGACAGCACTGATGACAGTGAAGGCGGAGACTTCTTGATTGTGGGTGACGGCATTCTGCTGGCGTATAAGGGAAGCGCGGAACATGTGGTGATTCCTGACGGTGTGAAGCAGATAGGGTCAGAAGCATTGAAGGGACACAAAGAAATCCTTGATGTGGCAGTACCGGCTTCCGTGGAGAAGATTTGTGCTGAGGCTTTCCGAAACTGTAGTTCGCTGACAGGTTTGACAGGATGCGAAGGCTTAAAGACTGTTGTGCGCGGTGCGTTTTATGGAACACAGATTTCGGAGGACGATTTTAAGAAGTAAGGTATATTATAAAAAGAGAAAGTAACCGGGGAATACAGAATGGAAAAACTTTTTTGGGGAATGGTAGGCGGATGTACCGTTGCATTTGCAATTCTGCTGGGAATGTATCTGAATAAAACGGGGGTGATCGGTGCAGAGCCGGAAACTTCGACAGAGATTGTATCAGAGACAGAGACGGAGACCATCACAGGGACTGAAGAACTGACGCTGGCAGAGAATGGTGAATTTCCGGCAGATATCCAGTCAATCATTGAGAATTCACAGAAGAATTATTCACAGGCGATGCAGGTGTTTGAGGAGGAATCGGCAATAGCGGATTCAAGAGAGCCGGCTGAGTCTTCAAGACCGCAGGGAGATGCAAACAGCTCGGCAAATTCGGGTACTGCATCAAACACCAATACGTCGTCAGCGGGTACATCGGGCAGTAATCCGAAGACAAATGGTTCTGTGGATGGCAATCGAAATGATAATCATGAATATTTTCTCGAGAACCCTTCTGAGGAAGTGACAGAGACAGAGGAGTCCAGCGAGGAGGAATCCTCCACAGAAGAGAGCAGGACAGAAGAGAAAAAGAACAGCGATTACGAATATACATTGTATAAGGATCATGTGGCAATCAAAAAGTATGTCGGCACAGCGTCCACGCTTGATATTCCTGCGTCAATTGACGGAAAGCCTGTGACAGAGATTATGGCTTCAGCGTTTGCAAGCTCCAAAACGCTTGTCAGGGTATCTGTTCCTGACAGTGTAGAGAAGATTGGAAACAATGTATTTAAGAGCAGTGAACTTTTGGTGGATGTCAGTCTGCCAGATGAACTGACCGAGATGGGCGAAGGAATTTTTGACAGTTGTTCGAAGCTTACACGTGTTACGATCCCAGACGGTGTTACCAAAATTGGCAAGAAGACGTTCAATGAGTGCGAATCTCTTAGGACAGTCAAACTTGGCAATGATATTGAGATCATTGAGGAGCAGGCATTTAATAACTGTGCGAAGATGGAGCTGTCGAAGCTGCCTTCCTCATTGAGAAGGATTGAGAAAGAAGCATTTAACGGCTGCGCGGCGATGGATATAGAGAGATGGCCAAATGGGCTCGAGGTGATCGGAGAGAGTGCATTTGCAGAGTGTGCGGCGATCTCTGAGGTAATTCTTCCGGGTACGATGCGGACGATGATGGACAGTGCGTTTCTCAATTGTGCGGGCATTAAGTCGCTCAGTATCAAGACAGGTATTGAGGCAATACCAGAAAGTGCATTCAGCGGCTGTACAGGGATTCCGGAAGTGACATTTCCAAAGTCGGTAATCAGTATTGGCGACAGTGCATTCAATGGCTGTACAGCGCTTGCAAGCGTGACGATACCGAAGAATACACTCAGTATCGGGTCATCCGCCTTTGCGGACTGCACGTTCACAGAGGTGACGGTCAATGCCAAGAGCTCTTATAAAGATGATTCGTTTGAGTCAACTGTCAAAATAAACAATTATTAACCGCAGGAGGTGGATAAATGCGAAAGAGTTTTAGGAAAAAAGCCGCAGCGGTTATGATGGCAGCCGCAATGTTGTTTACATCTGTGCAGACAGATTTGGTGGCATATGCGAAGGGACCTACCTATACGGCGATGCAGGATGTGTATTACACAAAAGAAAATTGTGTTGTCTATGCAGAGCCGGACTACGAATCAACAGTCCTTACGACAATAGGCGCCAATGTTCCAGTGCGTGTTGTCGGCATGTATTCAAATGGATGGTATCGGATTAATCTCGGTGTGATTGCCTATGTCAAGATGGATTCTGTAACCTCTGCGGGGGCAATCGGCATCAGGAAAAATGACGACAGGCAGGTTGCGGATGCACAGCGGACAGCGGCGGAATTGGGATATGAGTTTGTTTATCTCACCTTGAATAAACAAAAGGTGATCAAGAAGGATATCTACAACAGCTATGTCGGCAAAAAGGTGATGCTCTATGCCAAGATCAATGATGAGCTGGGCGTATCCTTTAAGATGCTCTATGAAGACCAGATTAAAGGAGATATTGATCTAAATGCGACAAAGTATGAGTATACATCGCAGTGGTCTCCTTCGGCAGCGCCAGTGCCGACGCCGCCGCCGGTATCAAATGCTTCGCGGGTTGTGTATTATCAGTTTAATAATCCGATCGAGCTGAAGGGACAGCTTGCCATTTTCCAGTTTAGGACGGGATATGATAAGATTGTTGAAATTTTTCCCTATGATGTAGAGTATACGGATTCGTATGAACATATGAATAACTATTGGACAGAGTTCAGCGAGTTTGCGTATGCCCCTGTGACACAGGTAGCCAGCATCGCGATTGTGGAGACAGAGACGACAAGCTCTCTCCTGGCTGAGGAGCGGGATATCATGTCAGATTTCAGAAAAGGGATAAAATACCAGAGTGATGATGACAGTGCATACAGGAATAATATTGTGCACGGCAAGCTCCGCAAGGACACAGAGTATGTGGACTATGAATATTGATTGATAGGCTAAAAATGGGGATAAGATTAAATATCTTATCCCTTGCTTTTTAATTCTTATTTTTTCTTTATTTAGGTTGCAACTTTGTATAATGTGTGCTATGATTTCAATGGAAATCGTACGAACTGTATTAATTCAAACGATACAGTTAGTGATTTCGGTGGAAATGTCAACAATAGATTTCTGAGTGCCATAGCATCGTTTTAAGACACTCACAAATACAGGGGGCTGAAATGTCTGGGGTAGAAAAGGGAAAGACCAAACCGGTCATCGTGGTGAAGGATTTGTATAAAGTGTATCGCATCGGTGAGAACAGGGTGCGTGCGCTAAATGGCGTGAGCTTTAGCATTAACCGCGGCGAGTTCTGTGCCATTGTAGGCACTTCCGGTTCGGGTAAATCAACACTGCTCAATATGCTTGCAGGTTTGGAAAAACCAACGAAAGGCGAGATCGTCATTATCGGTGAGCATATGGAGAGAAAAAACGAAAATCAGCTTGTTCGATTTCGGCGGGAACATATTGGTTTTATTTTTCAATCGTTTAATCTGATGGGAACCATGAATGCGGTGGAGAATGTAGCGCTTCCATTGACCTTTCAGGGAGTGTCTAAGAGAGAGCGCATGAAGCGGGCAAAGAAGATGGTACATATGGTAGGGCTTGACAAATACTGGGATCACAGACCGAATCAGATGTCTGGCGGACAGCAGCAGCGTGTTGGTGTCGCACGGGCGCTTGTAGTGAATCCAGAGATTATCTTTGCGGATGAACCGACTGGAAATCTTGATTCCAACACGTCGAGGGAGATTATGAACCTGATGCAGAATGTCGTGCGGGAGCAGAAGCGTACACTGATTATGGTTACGCATGATAATACGCTGGCAAGTTTTGCGGATAAGATCATCCGCATTGTGGACGGCAAGATTGTAGATATGGTTGATAATACAGAAAAAGAGGCGTCGGCTGCTTCTGAGGATGTGGAGAGCAGTGTGTAAAGATTTTCTAAGCGGTCAAAAGACGCCCGCTAAGAAAAACGAAGTTACACACTGAAGAATCGCAAGAGCGGCGATTCTTCTCATAGATTGTTTTTGCCGCTGAGACGGCATGACTGGAAGTATGAAAATGTGATGCAAAAGGGGAAAACGTTGAAGAACTCATGAATGGAGGACGAACATGAAACAAATAAAAGGGATACTGGTTATGATGCTGATAGCCGTGATGCTGTGCGGCAGTACACGGATTGTCTATGCGGAAGAGGGGGATTCGCCGGATTATGTATCTGATGAGTGGAAGGATCAAATTAGGGGAGAGTTAAATCGTTTTTACAGTGATTTAAAAATAATGTATCAACTTACAGACGAGAAAATCAAGCGTATGGATAAAATTTATAACAGCGCTATGACATACATGAAAAACGCAGGACTCACAATGTCAGAGCTGACAAGCTATGAGTCTGAGATCGAGAGCTATCTGAGTGAGATTGCAAAGGAAAACACATCGGGGACAGAGAAATTCCTGATGCTCTCCAATGAAGTGCCGATTTTGGATGCAAAATTCGGGGAGCAGACCTTTGTTGTTCTGTCGCTGATCAATCTTGGCAAGACCGATATCACGGATGTCGTGGTGACGCCGACAGTATCCAATTACAGGACAAAATGGCCGTTTGACATCAACCAGGCGTATGATGCACAGACGATTC
>CAMWJQ010000224.1 GCA_947174615.1 uncultured Lachnospiraceae bacterium | reverse complement strand
GCCCCCGACAAATCCCTTACCTTCGCTTTTTCCAATGCATCATTATAGAAACGGTTGGCAGCAGACATGATCTTCTTATATAATCCCACATCAGCGCCGCATCCAGTACAAAAATCCTTCTCCGATAACAGACATCCACAATTAAAGCAAAACATCTCAAGCTCCCCTACTCTTCCTTTGATTCTTTTACCAGCTTGACCAGCACATCCGCAAGGTCTGTCACATCCTGATTGTATATTGCATCCTCGACATCCTCCACCTCAAGGCTGGGATGAAATTTTTTCAATTCTTCCTCAAAATCTATCATCATAATCCTCCATAATGCGCTCCACAAGACCTACCAGATACAGCGACCCGACAATATATATCCTGCCCGTATTCCCGCGGACTGACAAACCAAAGGCAAGCGCATCCTCTATCTTCTCATAGGTATGTATCTTCTGTGTCTTTTTATGCATATACTTCTCAAACAGTATATAAAGCGCTTCCAGATCGGCTCCCCGTTCTCCGGGAATCTGCGTTACCACAAAATCTGTCACCATCCTAAGCCCGCAGAGCATTCGAATCATCGGCTCATACTTTTTATCGCCGACGACAGAAAAGATCACCACACACTTTTTTGTATGCAGCTGCTCCCCGGACAGCTTCTGATACAGATACAAAGACTGTACAAACGCCTCGATGCCATCCTCATTGTGCGCCCCATCGACAAACACTCCTGAGCGAACCTCTTCCATACGGCACGCCCAGTGCATTCCTTTGATTCCTTCCCGAATCGATGCCGCGGTAATTTTGTCCAGCCTGTGCTGATGCTGTAACACCTCGACTGTCCGAATCGCTACCGCCGCATTCTCCGCCTGATACGCCGCAGTCGTATTCGCAATCAATCTACCATAACCATAATAACGACTGACAACAGAAAAATCAATGAATTTTTTCTGAATTTCATTGATTTTGTAGTCATTTTCCGACACGCTGTGACAGATGCAGCCAAGTTCCCGCGCCTTTTTACAAAGCACCTCAGAAGCCGCACTTTTCTGTCAGTGAATACGACAGGCACACCCGCCTTGAGAATCCCAGCCTTTTCAGCAGCAATTTTCTCAATGGTATCCCCAAGATACTCCATATGATCCAACCCAATCTCTGTGATCACACTCACCGCCGGTCTTTTGACTACATTTGTTGTGTCCAGACGTCCCCCAAGCCCTGTCTCTAAGATTGTGACCCCGACGTCCGCCCTTGCAAACACATAAATTCCCATAAAAAACAGCCGCTCAAAATACGTCGGACAATAATCTGGCTTGACACTGTGGTATCGCTCAACCTGAACAGCCAGCCAGTTGAACGCCTCGAGAAACATCTCCTCCGAAATCATGCTGCCATCAACACGAAACCGCTCTCTTGTCATCACCAGGTGCGGCGACGTGAACATCGCTGTCCGGTATCCGCTGATTCTACATATACTCTCTAAAAACGCGCACACAGACCCTTTTCCATTCGTGCCTGCCACATGAATAATGATACCTAAACGCTCCTCACGATATCTGCCCTTCTCACAATTCTGTATAAATTCATAAAATCCTCTCGTGTCCTCCAAGGCATTCTTTTTGGTAAACCTCGGCACTTCCTCCAAAAAATGTTCTGCCTCTGCATAGCTTCGCGCAAATTTCTCCTGCATTCCTATCCCCCTGAAGAATTGTATTTTCGCTCGCGTGCATAAAAAAGATCCGCCTTTTACTGCGAACCTTTTTCATTTTATCATTTATATTAAAACACTTAGATAACCACCACGGTTCCGACAATCACGCCATTCTGTGCGGAGTACTCCATAAAACTTGTATCACGGTTAATGATCATCTTATTGTCGTCAATACTGATCACCGTACCTTTATGAATATTCCCGCTGATCCTGATTTTCGCTTCTCTTGACTTTAAAATCGTGCTCTCCAGATCATCAACCTGTTTTTTGGTTCTGATACAGCGAATATAGATCTCACTCTTCTTTGTCTTTAACTCATTGAGATGCGCCTGCAGCTGTTCGCTCAGCTCTCCAGTCTGCTGTCTGACACGCAGTATTTTCGCCATTCTTGCCGCCACTTCATCGAGTTCCTGATTTAGTTTTGTGTATTCCTCATTCATTGCGATGCGCTGCTCCATAATCTCAGGCATCACACCCACATGTATGCCGGTCTTGATCTCAGACATATTCCCTGCGTTCTGGCAGTTCACACCCATCATCGCATGGACGTAGCCGCCGGCGATCAGACCTTTTTTCCCAGTCAGTGTGATCTGCTCTCCCGCAGTCACTTTGGAGTTTAATATAACATTGGACTGTACATTCCCACCAGCGCTGACCGTCGCATACTCTATAAATTCTGTAAAAATATCACCGCCAGCGACGATTGCCCCCTTGCCTGCTCCCTGCATACCACGCTTGAGACAGACCGTGCCGCCCGCAGAAATGTTTGCCGACTCAACGACCCCCTCCACCGTGAGGCTCTTTCCTGCGCGCACAGTGACGCCTGCCTCCACATTTCCGTGAATAATGACATCCCCGTTAAAATCAACCAAGGCATTGTTGGCATAATCGCAGCCGCCCTGAATCTCATAAACTTCTACCACAGACAATTTGTTATCGCCATCATACTCAATCTTGCCGGACTTTGACGCGTAATATTTGTTCGGGTCTTCCTCATTGCTGATCCCTTTGCCGCTGAGCGGTCTCAGCTCCTTGTATGTATTGACTTTCTCCACTGCTCCTGTGACATCTCTTCCCGAAGTGCCCTGTACTGCCGGATGATAGATTGCAAGCAGCTGTCCCTCCTCCACATTCTGTACCAGAGACATACTCCTGTAATCTACTGTACCATCTTTTCGAATTTCAGGTTTGGGCTTCTCTGTGCTGAAGAAGAACTCAAAATGCCCTGCCCTTCCCGGGTCCCCTTTTTCACTCGACGCAATCTTAACTTCTCTCTCATAAATCTGTTTCTTGCACATTGCCGCAACATGCGACTCATTGATACCTGCCACTACCCCGTTTAGCTGAAGGTATCTAATAATTTCCGGCTTTTCATACTTTGTGCCTTCCTCGGGCGCGCACAAGTAAAGCCACGCTTCCGTTTTATCGTCCGCTATTCTGACATAAGATTTGACATTAACCATCTTGTTCACCTCCGAAAAGGCATAATCCGCCCCTTTATGTCTTTATTGTACCACCATTTACCTTAATTGCGCAAGCCGTTCTGTAACTTGTTCTTTCATTTGTACATATTTTGCTAATTTTTCCTTCTCCTCAGCAATTTTTGATGCTGGCGCTTTCGACATAAATTTCTCATTGTTCAACATGCCATTCACACGGGCAAGCTCACCTTCGAGCCGCTTTGCCTCCTTTTCGAGCCGCTCGATCTCCTGTTTTAAGTCCACCAGCTCCGCAAAAGGAATGTAGATCGTGGCATTTGCAATCACCACAGATACCGCATCGTCAGCAATTCCGCGCTTGTCCTCCTGAATCGTGACATCCGACGCATAGGCAAGGGAGGCAAAGAACAATCTGCCCTCCGCAAAGGTATCTCTGATTTCCTGCCTCTCAGAGACTACAAATACATGTGCCTTTCTCGAGGGCGCTACGTTCATCTCCGTCCTCGCGGTTCTGATACCGCGCACCGCTTCCTTGAGAATTTCAATATCTTTCTCATCCTTCGCGTAATTGCGCCCCTCATCATACACCGGCCAAGTTGAAATCATGATAGACTCCTCCTCAGACTGGAGTGTACAGAAGATTTCCTCTGTGATAAACGGCATATATGGATGCAGCAGCTTGAGCGCGTCAATCAGCACTGTCTTTAACGTCCAGAGCGCTGCATTCTGAGACACTGCATCATCTGAATTATAAAGTCTTGGCTTCACCATCTCGATATACCAGTCGCAGAACTCATCCCAGATAAAATCATAAATTTTCTGAACTGCGATGCCAAGCTCGAAACTTTCCATATTGTCTGTGACTTCTCGCACTAAACTGTTGAGTTTTGAGATGATCCAGCGGTCCGCCGGCTCCAATGCCGACGGCGACGTCACCTCCTTGCCCTCCATATTCATCATGATAAAGCGAGAAGCATTCCAGATCTTATTGGCAAAATTTCTGTTTGCCTCCACCCGCTCATAGTAAAACCGCATATCATTGCCCGGCGCATTTCCAGTGATCAGCGTCATACGGAGCGCATCTGCGCCATATTGCTCAATCACCTCAAGCGGGTCAATGCCATTGCCGAGCGATTTTGACATCTTCCTGCCCTGCGCGTCGCGAACCAGACCATGAAACAGCACCGTCTGAAACGGCTTCTCCTTCAAATGTTCATACCCGGAAAAAATCATACGGATTACCCAGAAAAAGATAATATCATATCCTGTCACCAGCACATCCGTCGGGTAAAAATAGTCCAAATCCTCTGTCTTGTCAGGCCACCCCAGTGTCGAGAACGGCCAGAGCGCCGATGAAAACCATGTGTCCAACGTATCCGGGTCCTGCGTAAAATGACTGCATCCACATTTAGGGCAGCGCTCAGGCATCGCTTTTGCGACGACGATCTCACCGCATTCGTCACAGTAATATGCCGGTATGCGGTGCCCCCACCAAAGCTGTCTGGAAATGCACCAGTCCTTGATATTGTCCGTCCAATTATAGTAGGTCTTGTCCATTCTCTCCGGAATCAGTTTGATATCCCCGCTTTTTACCGCCTCCACTGCGGGTTTTATCAACTCATCCATCCTGACAAACCACTGCTGTTTCACAAGCGGCTCAATCGTCGTCTTGCAGCGGTCATGTGTGCCTACATTGTGGCTGTAATCCTCCACCTTCACGAGAAGCCCCATCCTGTCAAGCTCCTCCACGATGGATTTTCTCGCCGCATAGCGCTCCATGCCCGCATATGCACCGCCATTTTCATTGATGACCGCATCGTCGTTCATAATATTGATAATAGGCAGATTATGTCTCCTGCCAACCTCAAAATCATTTGGGTCATGCCCCGGTGTAATCTTCACTACGCCTGTACCAAATTCCCTATCCACATAAGTATCCTCAACGACAGGAATCTCACGGTTCATCAGTGGCAGCATCAGCTTCTTTCCTTTTAGATGCGCATACCTCTCATCCTCCGGATGAATGGCAACTGCCGTATCTCCGAGCATCGTCTCTGGTCTTGTCGTCGCAAAGGTCAGATACTCGCCAGATGCTGAACCATCCTCATTGAGTACTGGATACTTGATGTGCCATAAGTGTCCTGCCTGCTCCTCATACTCAACTTCTGCATCTGAGATTGAAGTATTGCAGACAGGGCACCAGTTAATCATCCTAGCGCCTTTATAGATATAACCCTTCTCATGCATTTTGCAGAAAACTTCTGTGACAGCCTTATTGCAGCCCTCATCCATCGTAAAGCGCTCTCTATCCCAATCACACGAAGAACCCAGCTTCTTGAGCTGACTGATAATGCGCCCGCCGTACTCTTTTTTCCAATCCCATGCGCGCTCAAGGAATTTCTCCCTGCCAAGGTCATGCTTGTCGATGCCTTCCTCCTTTAACTTCTCAATAATCTTAACTTCCGTGGCAATGCTGGCATGATCTGTCCCCGGCTGCCATAGCGCATTGTATCCCTGCATTCTCTTAAACCGAATCAGGATATCCTGCATCGTGTTATCCAGCGCATGTCCCATATGAAGCTGCCCTGTGATATTCGGCGGGGGAATTACAATGGTAAACGGTTTCCTGCTCCTGTCAACCTCCGCATGAAAATATTTCTTATCAAGCCACTTCTGGTAAATCCTGTCTTCCAGACCATGTGGGTCATAAGTCTTTGCCAACTCCTTGCTCATAAAGTTCTCCTTTCTGATGGTAACTGATTCGGGAACCATAGTTCCCTTACTCGCGCGCCGGGCATCCGTCAGCTTGCTGGCATGTTTCATTTGGACACCCATGTGCATATGCCATGCGCATATGAAAAGCCCTTCACTGTAATCGCTACAGCAAAGGGCGAATGAACGCTGTACTACCTCTGTCTGAATGCATGTCAGGATGCGCCCTCTCAGCAGATTCCCGATCAAGCCCCGCCCTCTAACGCGGACAAGACAGCTAGTTATGATATTCATTTAATTATAGTATTAAATCTCTATCCAAATGTCAAGCCAATTGCCCAGAAAATTTATTTAAATTTTATATATAATCTTTTCTTCGGGCATGATATACTATAAACTATATTGTTGAATAGATGCAAAATCTGGAAAATATAACTTCAGGAAATACACCCGGAATACAAGGAGGATTCTCTACATGAATCAATTATTCAAGAACAAAGCTATACTTCAAAAAATAATCGTGTACGCCACAGCGATGATGCTATTCACAACCCTGCCTGCGCATTCCGTATACGCAGCAGAGGAAAGCACGCAGACCACACCGCCGCAAAATACACCTAGTGAAACAAATCCTGCCGAGAGCACGCCTGCACCGAGCGGCCCCAGTGACAGCGCGCCCGCACCAAGCCCCAGTACTCCTGAAAGCACGCCTGATCAGACACCGCCTCCTGAAAATACGCCAACAGAAAGCACGCCCGCCGAAAGCCAGCCTGTGCAGACTCCGCCTGCCGAAAGTCAGCCTGCACCTACGCCGCCTCCTGTGCAAAGTCCATCTGACACAGGAACACCGCCTGCGCAGCCGACACCCAATCCCACAC
>CAMWJQ010000223.1 GCA_947174615.1 uncultured Lachnospiraceae bacterium | reverse complement strand
CAGTAGGAACACAAACGGAAATCCTGCCGCGATGCCAAGCAGCGAAGAAAAGCTGCTCAGCACAAGCACCTCGCGGAATAGACCGGGGGCAAGCCGCTTGCGCGAAGCGCCAAGCGCCATCAGCGTTCCAAGCTGTCTGGACTTCTTGCGGAAAAAAAGACCGGAGGCATAAACGGTAAAGACCACACAGCCAAAGAGCGCCAGCGCAAAAATCATGGTCACCTGTTTTCGGCTGTCGCCGCCCTCCGGCAGCACGCGGAGCACTGTCGGGGAAAACATCATCGCCGCGTACGCTGTAATCAACAACAAAGATACAAAGTTGCAGAACAGGTAGAGCAGGGATTGTTTTCTGTCCGCTTTCTGTAATTGATGTTCTAATTGATTCATGGTCATCATTGTTCATCCAGCCTCCCCTCCACAGTACTCATTTGTTTAATGGCAGCGAGCAGACGATCCTGAAACATCCCGCAGCTTTCTTTTTCAGAAACATTTCGCGCTAGGGAGTCATAGACCGTGCCATCCTTCAATAGAATAACGCGGTCGCAGAACGAAGCCGCAAAGCTGTCATGCGTCACCATGAATATCGTTGCGCCTAACTGTCGTCTGGCATTCTCAAATGCTTCAATCACCTTGCGGCTTGACTTGCTGTCGAGATTGCCCGTCGGCTCATCTGCAAGGATCATCAAAGGCTGGTTGATCAGACTTCTTGCAACCGCTGTCCGCTGCCGCTCCCCGCCCGATATCTCCGCCGGATATTTTCCTGCAATCTGCGCAATGCCAAACAGGGAGAGCAGCTCGTCTGCAAGCTGCTCGGCTTCTGGCTCCACCTTATCCCGGATGATGCGCGGCACAAGGACATTCTCGCGCACTGTCAGCCCGTCGAGCAGCATGAAATCCTGAAAGACAAACCCAAGCTTTTCATTGCGGACTTTGGCAAGCGCGTCCTCATGGAGCCCCTTTAAAGTCTGTCCGCCCAGCGAGATGGTACCCTCCTCAAAAGGAATGTAACAGGAAATACAGTTTAACAGTGTGCTCTTGCCAGAGCCGGACGGTCCCATGACAGCCACGAACTCCTGACCCGCGACAGATAAGTCAACGCCTTTGAGTACATCGTAGGATTTGTTCCCGGAACGGTATGATTTGTGTAGATTTTTGATAAATAACATAGAAAACCTCCATTGTAAGTTTTTCGGTAATGGATACCTGCTTGTTACTGAAATCAAGCATAGCACAAAAATAATAACGCCGGATTCTGCCATGGAATCATTGGCGGCAGATTTGTCAAGTTTGGGGCGGGCAAACAAAAAATGTAAAGTTCTGCAGTTTTTTTGTAATGGATTGCAAAGCGCTGTCTATTATAATAGAAGAAAAAGTGCTACAATGTTTTTCAGATAGACAGTTCCTAAGAGAAAGACGATCGCAGAAATACAGAATAATGAGGGAGGAACAAATGCTTCGGATAGGAATATGTGATGATTCCGCAGATGCAAGAGACGCACTGCGCGTACAGCTTGAAAAGATTTTGAAGGAGGATAAGGAGCAGATTGTGTATGAATTTTCGACTGGATCGGGGGCAGTGCGCTGGCTGCAGAACCATCCCGGCGAGATTGACCTTTTGTTTCTCGATGTGGAGATGGCAGGGACAAACGGCATGGCGGCAGCAGAGGCAGTCCGCAGCTTTGACACGGAGCTGATTATTGTATTTGTGACCGGATACTCCGACTATGTATTTGACGGTTACAAGGTCAACGCGCTGGATTACATTATCAAGCCCGCAAAATCAGAGCGGCTCTCGGAAGTGCTTAGGCGCGTGCGCATACAGCTTGAAAACAAGAAGAGCGAAATGTATGTATTTCGAAACACCGACGGAATTTTTCGGCTTCCCATTGCTGCAATCCACTATTTTTACAGTGACAAGAGAAAAGTAGTCCTCGTCTGCAATGAAAAGGAATATTCTTTTTATGCCAAACTTGACGAAGTCGAACAGCAGCTCTCGGGCAGCTTCGTGCGGATTCATCAGCGGTATCTGGTCAATCCGGGACAAGTCGTGCAGATTAGAACAGATTCCGTGGCAGTCGGCACAGGCAGCAGCCTCAGAACACTCCCCGTCAGCCGGGCGCTGAAAGAGGAAGCGTTGAAAAAGCTTGCGCGGGCAATGCTGGTACAATAGTCCTTGCAAAGCCTGCGTGTCACAAGTTATTTCGTTCAACAAACCTATGCATTTATACTGGCGGTCGAAAAGACTGACCGCTCAGTATAAAGTTATGCACACAGCCGCATAAGGAAATATGCCGCTTCGCGGCTGCGGCTGGCGCGATGGGGCTGGCGGAAAATGCAGTGTATCCACAATATATCGTTGTCCGAGTAAATAGTTCAAACAATATATTGGGTATATCGCATCATTTTCCGACAGCCTATAATTTATTAGTACAAGAGGAATCGCAATGAATAATCATTTTCGAATGGCGCTATTATTGACACTGGGCATGATTCCAGTGGGAGTTTTCTGCAGGGCGCTGTCCTGCCTGATTGAGATCAGACGGGAGTGGAAGCGGCGCTTATTACTGGTTACAGGCAGTTTTTTGTTGATTTATATGGTGATCTTTACAGGGGACCCGGTGAACTTTACATGCGCAATTTTGTTTTTCTTATTCTGTATGTGGATTGTGTGCAATGGCACCAGACTCAAACGCCTCACAATCGGTCTCATGCTTGCAAGTACGATTTTAGCTTTGAATGGGCTGTTTGACAGTTGTATTGCGTATTATCTCCCTGATGATTGGGGGGAGGAATTGTATGATCTGCAGTATCTCGTGTTCCGGCTTGCATCCACCTTGTTCCTGTATCTGTGTATCCATCATTACAGACCCGAACAGGATTTTGAACTCTCACCATCACTCTGGCAGCTGCTTCTGCTGTTGTGCATACCGCCGCTGGGCATTGTGTTTTCACTGGTCATGTTTGCCCCCTACAATATGGCAGGTGCATTTATCGGTCTGTATTCAGCGCTGTTTTTGGTAGCAGTCTTTGCATTCGTCGGAATTATAGGGGCAGTTTTTGTCCTCAACCGGCATCAGAAGCTTGAGCGGGAAAATGCACTGGCGTCCTACAATCAGAAGTATTACGAGGCAATGGAGCTTCAGCAGTTTGAAATCCGCAGGCTAAAACACGACCTTGCCAATCATCTGCAAATGATACAATCCTTGCCGGCAGCGGAAAAAGACAGCTATATTCAACAGATGATTGAGAATCCTGCTTTCGAGAAAGTCCTCGTCTATTCCGGCGATGCCACAGTGAATGCGGTGCTGACTGCCAAGGAACGCATGATGCGCCAGCAGGGGATTTCCTTCTGCGCCAAAGTGGATATCCCCAATGAACTGCCATTTGAAAAGCCTGACATCTGCGCACTGTTTGCCAATGCGCTCGACAATGCCGCCGAGGGGTGCGCGGCACTAGACACTGGCAGGAGACAGGTGGAGCTGACTGCACGCGCCGCGAAAGGAATCCTTGCGCTGGAAATCAGAAATTCCTTTGTGGAAAAGCAGGAGATCGGCGCTGCACAGCTTATAGGCGGTCTGCCAAAGACGACAAAGACGGATTCGGCAAATCATGGATTTGGACTGCGCAGCATTCAGACAATTGTAAAAAAATATGGTGGGACAATGGAGCTGCGGCAGGAGAACGAGTGGTTTTGCCTGTTTTGTTATTTGACTCAGGAGGAAAGCTTATACTAAACACCGATTAGATTTACAGTTTATGCTTTAGCTTTCATGAATAAAGCCGATAATCCATATAAAGGATTATTTGGAGATATATGGTATGAGTTTTCTTTGGTATATACTGTTTTGGACACACACAATAATTTACAAAAGTTATATATCAGTACAGGAGAAAAATTTTGACTACACAGAAATATATTATAGAACGAGAAGCAGAGGAATGTAAAAAAGTAGTAGTTGCATTTAACGAATTATACAATCAAGTAGATATTTTAGTAATAAACACAGGAGAACATGGATTTGTACTATTAAAATATGACAATTATATGACTGGATATTTTAATATTGCTACTTATACTAACAGTATTGAACTTTTTGATGCATTATGGAGCGAATGGGTAAAGGAGCAGCTGCTTTCACTGGCTTTAAACACACCATTAATTGACTTAGATTATGAAGAGATATTTACGTCATTACCAGAAAAAGAGAAAAGGAAAATTCTTGATAAAAAAGATTACTTCCGACTAAAGCTACAACAAGTGAACATATATGAAGATTTCATTATGGTAGATAATTCGCATGATTACATTACATTAGAGGAAAAAGAGCGTTGTAAAATTGTAGCGGATATTTTCTATGAAAGTCTGGCAAAAGACGATTTAATAATTTGTGATGCCGGAAAATACGGTTATGCAATGCTTACATATTACAAACCGCCTATTGGATTTGACGGCATTATGATGTTTACAGACAGTCAGAAAATGTACAACACATTATTGCAGGAATGGTATATATCATTAATAGAGGAGCTGGCGAAAACAATGGATATGTCTGATCTTGATGTTGATGATTTTTATGAGAAGTTATCAGATGCGCAAAAAGCACCATTAATACAGCAAAGGCAAAAATTTATAGAAAAGGCAAAACAATCGGCATACTTTATAAAGTAATAATCGAAGAAAAGAGTAATTATTGGATTTATTGGTGATACAATTATACGTTCTATTAGTTATAGTAACAAGTATATAAAACGCGCAGTCTCTATAAATAGGAACTGTGCGTTTTATTTGGTTATATGACAAAAACTATGATTATTCTAACAACATAAAATCCAATCACCTACCCATTGATTCATAGAGTAGTTATATAAGCGCTTGTATAATTTACCATCTATAAACTTATATCGCCAATCTATATTTTCTGAAAATGGAACGCAGATTTAAGACTGATCTGAAATGCTAGAAACTTTTTCTTTAGCGGAATTATTTAAAGAAGGCGTAATAGATACAGATAGTAAAATAGCTGATGTTAAAAATAATATTTTATTGAATTTCATTTTTGGTATTCCTTTCTATTATTGGGATAGCTTGATTAAAAACTTCAGAAACTGTTCCAACATAATTATTGTCTATATATAAATCATATGTTCCGTATTCATTATTGATAAGAATGGCATTTTGACTATTAATTTCAAAAGTATCTTCCTTTATTTGAGGCGCTACATGCCAAGCCTCAAAGGTTGTGAAGACCGGAATGAAAAATAGAAACACTGATAAAAAAAGTAATAAAGCAGACCTTGGCAATGAAAATTTGTTTGGTGTATCAAGATCTTCCAGCAAGAATGTAACACGCTGTGAGGTCGTAAAAGGATTTCCTGACTGAAATGAGAGAATAATCTCATCTTTACAGGGAACTGGAACGATATATTTTTCTTTTGCCGAGTCAATAAGACAGCTTAGGTAATTGAGCTTCTGGTTCTCTGACCAGTTCCGGGTTACGATACTGTCTATGTTGATTTCTAAAAGTCTGTTCAGCTGTTTTTGTAATAAATAAAGGAGTGGATTCCACCAATATACAATTTTAAGTAATGACATGATAAATTTTAATAACAAGTCACCATTGTAATAATGAGCGATTTCATGGCTTATTATATAGTATAAATTCTGGCTGTCGAGGTTCATTGTATCCGAAAGCACAATATATGGTCGAAAAATACCAAAAATATACGGAGATACTGCCGTTTCTGATGAAACAAATCGAAAATGAAAATGTAACCGCTTCTTTTCAATGATACTATACAACAGATCATAAAGTCTTTGATCACGAATCAATTCCAAATTTTTTACATAGAAAGACATATGTACATATTGGATGATAAATATCATCAAGTTATAAACAATACCTGCACCCCAAATAAAACAAAGAATATTAAAAGGCTGGATTGTTTTGTTTTTAAACAGCTCCAGAGGGCTGTGCAAAAATTGGTATATTTTCGGATAGAGCCATGTCAGATTAATGTTTTTGCTGAAGAAGAATTCATATGGAAACATTAATTTTAAAAGAACCAACAGAATGCACAGAATTAATGTACGAACACCAACTTGGCGCATTCGGTTTGCCTTTTTCAACATAAAAAATATGCATAGAAACAAAACACTGCTGTAAAATGTTGTTGTAAACAAAGAAGAAAAAGTTAAATCCATAAAAATACTCCGTCATTACTCAGACTTATCTTTTAAATTTTGCTTTCTTTCTTTAATTAATTGCTCCAGTTCGTTTAGTTCTTGTAATTCACGGACATCATCATTGCCATATTCAAAAAATGATGCGACTAAGTTTGAAGCAGATATCTGCTTATAATCCAGCGTATTGAAAAATTTCTGAGTCTGAAATTCATTTCTGCTCATTGAAGGTTTGTAACATCTTGTTAGGTTTTTACCGCTCATGACGATTTTGTCTACTTCGATCAGGTTGTTTTTCAGCAGGTTTTTTAAATACGCGTGCACAGTATGGAGGGTCAACGTGGAATCATATGCCAAGAAATCCGATGCTGCCAGCGGTTTACCTGCGTCCCATAGTATATTCATAATGTCCATTGCTCTTTTTGTTAATTCAAATGAAGAGTTTTTAAACATATATTAACAATGCCTCCCATTCAAATGACAGTGTGGATCTTTATTGTCATACATCAAAATGAGTTTAATCTTATTTAATCTATTTTAATCTATAATAAAT
>CAMWJQ010000222.1 GCA_947174615.1 uncultured Lachnospiraceae bacterium | reverse complement strand
CCATAAATTCATGTGAAAGAGTTATTTTTTATTGAGAACTTTCAACTGTCAAGAATAAAAGTAATTGAAATAAAAGTATTTATAAAAAAGCTTGACTTTTAATTCTTACGAATGTAATATTAAAGAGGACGCGCTGATACGATACCCAACAGACAAAAAAGGAATAAAAGGAATAGAAAGGAAAACAAATCTATGAACGCACACCAAAAGGCAAATAAATTTCTCATGTCTGTCATAATCCTTTGTGCCTGTTTTGCAATGAGCGCCTGCGCTATGAAGCAGCAGGCGCAGCAAGATATTGTGGTGCTTCATAGCGCACCCTCCCTCGGAATACAACCCCGTGGTGAGATAGAACAAATCGCTGCAGTCATCTGCGAAGCCTTGAAGGAGGAAACAGATCAAAATACCACAGATTATATGAAGACAATACGAAATATCGTCAATAGGCTCGGCGAAAATGGATACGCAGCGGTTGATGGCGAAAATCAGATAGATCTGACAAATGCGGCGCAGGTAATTCATTTTTGTGATGCAGTGTGTGCAAGGCAGACTGCAGAACTCACAATCATACAGGTGATCGGCAGCGATGAATTGTGCGCTGTATTTGAACGAGCGCAATCCAGTGCCGCACAGGCGCTCCTGCTTCAAGGATTCCGAAAATATGATTTTCACACTGAGGATGGGACAGTTGAGATCGACAGAAGCTTTTATCAATATAACCCGGACAATAAATTTACAATCAAAGATACTGTGCAGTATCGTGCGGATCTGTGGCAGTATACACAAGACGGTTATCTGCTGTTTGCAGGCAGTTATTTTGCGGAAGATTATTATATTCTTTCACTTGCGGATGCGCCAGAACATGCCATTATCAGAGTAGCGCCGCTGGATGAACGGTGCCGTGAGCTGAACCGCAGATACATACAGCCGATAGGTTATGCGTGCAATAATCTGTTTCTTGTCAACTGGGATGAGACAGATTTTAGCAAGCTGGAGATTTATGATTTGTTTGACCGTTTTTACCCAATGATTTACGATGAGCCGGTGCCGTATGTACTTGACGAAAATCCAAACGAGGGGAGCGTCTATCAGATTCCTGAAAAGGAATTTGAGAAAGTAGTACAGTCTTATCTAAATATCAATATCCCGACGCTGCGATCAAGAACAATATATGAGCCATCAGAAAAAATCTATTCATACAGACCAAGAGGATTGTATGAAATCGAATGTACCAGCCAGCCTTATCCCGAGGTCGTAGCGTACACAGAAAACAAGGACGGAACCCTCACGCTGGTCGTGAATGCGGTATTTCCATATGAAAATACTGCAAAGGCATTTTCACACGAGGTCACAATCCGTTTGCAGGAAAACGGTGCGTTTTGGTATGTGTCAAATAAAATTGTTGAAGGAACGTATGAAGCATGGTGGCGCACCGAACGTCTGACAAGTGAGGAGTGGGAGGAGATTTATGGGGAATGGGCAGATGATCCTGATGAGGAATCAAATTCGCAGAGGCATTTCGGACCAAGCGAATCCGAAGCAGATAAATCTCTGTGGTATCTTCCGAATGCGGACAACTTCCTGCTCACAAAGGCAGAGAAAAACGAGCTGGAAGCCACCATTTTGACAGCAGCCAGAACGGTGAGTGAGCAATACAAAAATAAGGAATATGTTCAAGGCGCATCCTATGCCTCCAATATCAGAAACTTTAGCAATGAGGAATGTTGTGAGGTTGTGAGACTTTTGGGAAATGCGGGTTATGTCAGCGCAGCAGATGATAGCAACATGGAAAATTATGAGAAAGTGGAGGCGTTTTATCAGGCGTACACAAAGGCACAAGATGCCTCTGTCATCGTATTTCAAGTACACAGTGATGGACTGATCGGTGTGGTCACATTTGTTCACCGAGAGGGAAGTTTGCAGACTTACTATGTGGGGGTTGACTGGCAGGAGGGCGGCGTGCCATACATTAAAAATACGCTGGTGAGTAATCTGTCTAAGATAGCATACACACCCAAAGGATATTTAATCTATACCTATGAGGAGGAGATTGTTCATTCAAGTGTAAACCAATATCTGCGTGTAAAGCCGCTGTCAGATGAATGCAGAGAGCTGACCAGAAAGTATATATCTGGTATCAGCTTTGCGAACTATGATGCGTTTGTGGCAAGCTGGGACTGCAGCACGGTGGAGCATATTTTAGTGCCATGCCTGTTTGAAGATCTTTATCGTATGCATACTGGAGAAATAATCAGGACAGAGAATGGTCGGATTCCTGCGGAGGAATACGAACGCATTATGATGATTTATTTTCCGGTTACAAAAGAACAGCTGCGCAGAAAATGCGGCTATGACGCTGCCAGCGGCAGTTATCCATATGAGATGATTTTTGCAGTGCCATATGCCCCCTTTGGCGAAGTTGTCGATTTTACGCAAAATGCAGACGGCACGATCACGCTCGTGGTGGATGGTGTTTGGATTGACAAGAACATGGACTGTGCCTTTACGAATAAGATTGTGGTCCAGCCGTTTTCGGATGGCACGTTTCGGTACCTTTCTAATCAATGCCTATCCCAGTAATTCCTTTACACCGAATAAATCCTCAAAAATATAACGTGCTTTTAGCTGCATTTCCGCGTCCGGTTCCATCATATCCGGCACCATAATCGGAATCGTGCCTGCGGAAAATGCCGCGCGGATTCCGTTGAAAGAATCCTCGATGACATACGCGTCATGGGGCAGTACATGTAACAGATCTGCGGCTTTTAGGAAAATATCCGGTTCTGGTTTGCTTTTTTCAACCATGTCTCCGCCGACAATGACATCAAAAAATGCGCGCAGTCCAGCGTCTGCAATCTGCTGTTCGACAACGCTTGTCCGGGTGGAAGAAGCAATGGCGATTTGATACTGGTTCTTTTTTAAGCACGACAGCAGCTCCCTTACGCCCGGTTTCAGCGGCAGGCGCCCGTGATCATATTTGTCATGGTATTTTTTGGAAACTTCAGCCGTATAGGCATCAAAGGGAAAATCGGCACCGAAATGAGCTATAAAAATCTTCCGGCACATTGCGGAATTTACCCCGATACATTGGCGGTAGGCTGTATCAAGATCTTCGAGATGATGTGTTTCGGCAAGCTCCTGCCAGCACTGGTAAACAGCCCGCTCAGAGTCAAAAATTACACCATACATATCGAAAATTACTGCTTTTATTATCATTGCACTCACCTATTCTTTCTGAAAACAAAGTTTTAGAATATTATAGCACAGTTTTAGCGAAAATGTTACCGTTGTGATATAATTCTTTATAGTTGATCAGGAAATAATTTATTTTGCATTTCCATTCATTATGAAAGGGGTATGAGTATGAGCAATATGGAATACGTGATTTCACTGACAGGAAAAGACAGCCACAAGGTCGTCATTCCAGCAGGTCAGGGTACTTTTTCGATTGGAACAAAGGGGATTTCCGAGGGAGAATATGATGTCTGGGTAGAGCAGGATAGTAGGATAAACTGGGATGCCTTCAACGAGTTTTATACAGGATACGGTCGGGAGCATAAAGAGAAATATCCATATGGCAATTGGCCGAGGTGGTTCTATTATTCCGGCAATGACACAGGCTTTATTGAGTGGTCAGCCAAAAGAAGAATTGAAGAGTTTCACTGGGCAATCCACACAGATCTGACTGCCGACTTTGCGGATGCGGAAATCGGACGTTTGGGACTTCACACGGAAGAAAATACGGTCCAAATCGTAAATTGTGAAAAAATAGTACATCTTACTTTATCTGGGCGACTTGAAAATTTTGATCTCAAACCGTGCGAAAAACTTCCCTATATGGTATTTTGCCCGGAATCGAGCCAGCTGCCTGTTTTTCCGGCGCTGGTCCAGATTACTGCCCTGGATATCTACAATACGCCGGCAAAAGCGGCATTTGACTGTGAAAGTCTGCTGCAGTTTAAAGATTTAAAAGCTATTTCCCTGCATGGAAATCTGACCAATTTGAGCGCATTGGCGCAATTGAGGCACCTTGAAAGCATTGCGCTGAGATATGTTCCGGATTTGGAGGGGATGCCCCAATTGCATAGCTGGGACGGTTTAACATATTTTATTGGCTATAATATTGAGGAAACTGCCGGGAAAACATTAAGAACAGAAGTTCGACAGCTAAAAAAAGAAAAATCAATGGAGCATGCCAGTGTTTCTAAATTGCGCAAGCGGGTATGGTTTGTCACGGAGTACGGGATGCCGTTTTCAGAATGGGAAGAAAAGACTGCAAAAAAGGCAGCGAGGGCATATAAGAGCTGTTTCAACCAAATCAAAAAATCACAGACAGAGGAGGAGGTGCATAAGGCGGTAATAGAATTTATCGGAAGAATCAATCGTCTGGATGGTATTGAGACAACGGAGAGGGAAGATGTATACACTGCTATAATGCAGTTAAAAGAAGGGGCGATTGCGGACATTCCTCCTGAAAAGTGGGAGCAGTGGTTTGATGAGGTCAGAGAATTTTAGCAGGCAGTTTTTAGCAGGCTCAAGAAATTTATTGAGTGTGGGCGGGAGTGAAGCAATAGATGAAAAATGTACATAGCGTAGAATTTCATACTGGCAGCAGGGAAGAAGCTCTTCCTGATTTTGCAGCCGACTTTCCCTATATTGCGTCGCGGGCAGAGCTGGGCAAATACATTGGGCGCACGGCACCGTGGCATTGGCACAGGGCGGTAGAGATTTTTTATATGAAAAGCGGCGTGCTGGAATATGAGACTCCTGCCGGGAAAATTGTGTTTCCCGCAGGATCGGGCGGCATGGTCAATGCAAATGTACTGCACATGACGCGGGCAGTTTCGCAGACAGAAGAAACAGTCCAGCTTCTTCATATCTTTGATGCGTCTCTGCTTGCGGGAGAACAGGGGAGCAGAATAGAGCGAAAATATATTGCGCCGATTGTGAACGATCCGCAGATGGAGATGATTCCACTGTTTCCAGATCATCCAGAGCAGTATAAAATCTTAGGGCTTATTTTAGATGCGTTTTGTCTGCCGGAGGATGAGTTTGGATATGAGATGAAACTGCGGGAAGTCCTGACACAAATATGGCTGCTGCTGTTCGCACAATATCAGACAATGCCAATACAAGACAGCAGATACGACAAAAGCAGCGACAAGATCAAACAAATGCTGATTTATGTTCATGAGCATTATCCTGAAAAAATTTCCATATCAGCGTTAGCGGCAGCAGCGTATCTGAGTGAGCGGGAGTGCTTTCGGGCATTTCGGGATTGTCTGCATATGACGCCTGTAGAATATATCCAAAACTACCGCCTGCAAATTGCCTGTCAGATGCTTGCAAAGGGAAAGGAACCTGTCACGGTGATTGGCAGAGCCTGTGGATTGGGCAGCAGCAGTTACTTTGGAAAAGTATTTCGCGCGTATGCGCACTGCACGCCGACGGAATATCGTAAGAAATGGGGCAGCCAGTGATAAAATGGCAGGATTGTGCTATGTTTTGGCAGAAACATTATAGTATTTTCAGTGTGTATGCGCTATAGTGATATTGTCTTTGTGCAGGAAAATTTTGCGGATCTGAAATTTTCAGAAACTTATCGTTATAAGAGAGGAGCATACCTATGGAACCAAACAGAGAGACTGCCGAACAGGCACTGCGGGAAGCCGAAAAATCCAATCCGGGAGGGTGGGCAGACCACTCCCGGTATGTTGCGCAGGCGTGCAGAAATATCGCACAGCACTGTGCGCATCTGTCTGCCGAGCGGGCTTATGTGCTGGGGCTGCTGCATGATATCGGACGCTATGCGGGGGTGAGCGGAGAGAAGCATCTGACAGACGGCTATCATTACTGCGCGGAGCGCGGCTGGGAAAAGGCGGCTCAAATCTGTATTTCCCATGCGTTTATGATACAGGATATCAATACATCTATCGCAGCGTTTGATATGAGCGAGGCGGATTATTTGCTGATGAAAGACTTTGTCGCCAATGCAGTGTATGATGACTATGATCGTCTCGTGCAGCTAAGCGATTCACTGGCGCTGCCCACGGGATTTTGTATCTTGGAAAAGCGGTTTGTGGACGTGACGATCCGTTACGGCGTGCATACAGCAACAGTGGACAGATGGAAAAAAATTCTGGAGATCAAGGCGTATTTTGAAAAGGAAATTGGCTGTTCCATCTACAAATTACTGCCGGGGGTGGAAGCAAATACGTTCTCCTGATGGGAACTGCAAACGATGAAAGTCATTTACAAGGTGAGTGGATGAGGGCGCAGAGCTCTTTGATTTCTTGTCTTCTGCTGTCTGCCCATTCAAATTCTGCAAGGAGCGTTGGCGTATCATCACACTGAACGCACGCCACTGTTTTGTGACAGCTTCGGCAGTCCTTGCAGAAATGAATATTGTAGTCGTCTATACAAATACTGTGAATCGTGTGTGCATGAATCAGAAAAGAGTGCACTGTTTTGATGATTTCAGCAGTTGCCCCGTTCCGAACAGGGCTGCAATTTATCAAATAGCAGGTTGATTTTTTGAAGATCTTCCTCATTTTGTGAGAACAAACAATTTAGTCACATCGAGGTCAAAAGAATTTAAAAAAAATTAAAAAAAGTACTTGCATTTTTCCAAAACATAGTATATACTAAATAACGTGCTACAGAGAGTGAGCACAACAAATAAAATATAGCGCTATCGCCAAACGGTAAGGCAACGGACTCTGACTCCGTCATTTCAAGGT
>CAMWJQ010000221.1 GCA_947174615.1 uncultured Lachnospiraceae bacterium | reverse complement strand
TTGTAGCATCGGCGTATTGCTATGCCTAAATCTGGCGTGGGTGTGAAAAGTAACACAATGATTAATTTTTTATGAAGAACGCTGCCGTTCCCTTGACAACCCATTATGCCTGTGCTAAAGTTTGCATAAAATTTTTATAAAATTAAGGAACTGTTATGAAACGATCGGTAAAATTTTTGTTATATGTGCCCTGTCTGATGCTCATTGCCTTTTATCTCTATGTGTTTATTTTGGGATTTCAGCCACAGGTATCAGATCAATACCGCGCATACTATATTGACCACACCATTTCGGCATGGCCGGAATAACGAATTGCTTCTTATTTATATGAAAGATTATAAGAATAAGAAAGATTATAAGAGAGAGCTGCGAGGTGCCTGCATGAAAAAGAATACACAGACTGCTTTTTATGTACTTCTACTATTTATTTTGTCACGACTGCTCCTGACGTTTGCAGCATGTGTCTACAATTATCTGACACAGGGATATGTCAAGACGTGGGATTTGCTCTATAAATTTGATGCGCTCTGGTATGTGGATATCGCAGAAAACGGATACCAGTCTGTGCCCAACAGTGTTACAGGATATGCCAACTACGCATTTTATCCTTTTTTCCCTATGGTGCTTCGGTTTGTGAAATCCTTTGCGCCCGACAGGTTTACAACGAATCAGCTTGGTATTCTGGTATCAAATCTGTGTACGCTGACTGCCGGATACACTGCTGTTGCGACCGTGCGCATCAAATACCCCAAGGACGAAGGGTATTTTAGCGCCGGCCTGGGATTTTTTGCCCCGCATACGAGATATTTTTCTATGCCCTGTACAGAAGCGATGTTCTTGATGTTTACGGCGTTTTTCTTTTATTTCTGCTGCCGGAAACACTTTTTACCAGCTGCCGCAGCTGCTTTTTTTGCCGCATTCACAAGAATTGCCGGCGTCTTTCTAGTCTTTTCGCTTTTGCTCTATATGTACGAGGCAGACTATGGCTGGAATTTCAGTCTGTCCAATCTCGCAGGCTTTGTCAAGGGCATTTTTGCCAGTCCGCTTCGTCTGCTCGAACTGCTCATCTGCCCGCTGGGAATCTTCGGCTACTTTTATTATCTGTACCGGCTCGTAGGCGATGTGTGGGCAAGCGCGCACATCCAAGTAGCCTGGCATACCTCCTACCATAGTGTGCTGCGCACCTTATTCTATAACCTGTTGGATTCCGGGAGCGGCACCTCCTCACAATACTGGGCATTATACGCGGTATTTGGCATTCTGCTCTTTGCCTATCTCTGTTACAAAAAAGAATTTGCCGCGGCAATATTCGGCATACTCGCGGCAGGAATTTCACTGAGGACAGATGCAATTGCAATCGCGCGGTATATCATGGGAAATTTTGCCGCCTATCTTGCACTGTATATGCTGCTTCGAAGCAGACCGTCGGCAAAAAACGTGGTTATGAACGTCAGTATCCTTGTGACAGGTCTGATGTACTATATGTGGTTTGCAGGTGAATGCTACTTTATTTTCTAGCGCTCAAAGCCAAACTTTCCATACATAAAAAAATGACAAACGCTATAAAAAGACAGTATGGCAGATAATTTATCGGCGAGAGCGGCACACTGTAGCGAAACGCCGCCCTCAGTACAGCGTTTTCAAGGAGCTGCCCTGCATAGGTTAAGCCGCCCCTGCACTCCTCCTCGTTTGCCGCAATCTCATTCGGAAAAAACGAGATTGCGGGACCATCGTCAAGCGTGTCAACTGCTTCGATGGTAAGGTTGTACGTATCTCCTGCAGCCAGCGTGACATCTTTTACGATCGAAGTCATTCCGTACTCTGGCAGCATTGCCAGCGGAAGTTTGTTGTCATACAGCACTTCTGCGCTGCCGCCAGTTATTTTAACACAAAGGCTTCCTTCTTCTCTGCTGCATGACAATGCGTTAATATACACATCAATGCTTTCAATCTGCTCATATTGGGGAACAAACTGCTGTGACAGTATCAGTCCGTGCGCAACACTGGGCACTGGCTGCTCATAAGAAACCTTATTTTCTGACACGATACTTGTTCGTATAAGATGCGGCGCCATACACAAAAATATAATGACGGCTGCCACGGTTAGAATTGACGCGGATATATAGATTTTTTTCATAGGGCGCCTTCTTTCCTTCTTTCCATTTCCTTATTTCCTTATTTTCTGTAAATCCTATATAATATGAAGTCATTCTGTTCAATGCCAAGCGTCGCAATGTACTCTTTGACAAGTCCATGTGTCTGCAGTACATCCTCTGGAAGCCACGGGCTCACGCAGCTATCGAGATACCAAATCTGATGATACGCCGCTTCAAAATCCATGTCGCCCAAAAAACATAGCCGATCCGACTCAAAATAACATTCATAGATAAAACCATACTCCTGATTGTTATATAAGATAATATCATCTTCTTCCATCGCTTCCTCGAGATAGCTTAGAACTTCATCGGTGTGCGTGCTGTCATATTCCAAAAGAACATTCGTATAGTAAGCGTTGGCAGCCATTACAGCCAAAAAAGCACTTAATAAAATAAGAGACACACGTCTTTGCAGTCCCCCGCCAAAGCTGACAGCGAGGAACAGCGCGATCAGTCCCGTGCAGGGAACCAAATAACGTGCAATAAAAAACGGCGTTATCAGAACAGACACCAGTATTCCAACCAAGGCAGTCAGCGCAGGCACGAGTGCCAGCAGAGCCACAAAGCGTTCCTCCCTGCGGATATCTTTGAGAAAGAAAACCGCACATATAAAAAGAACCCCAAACAGAGCTGCTGTATATGGCAGTCTTGAACCGAATAAATCACTGAAATAACCCAAGATTGTCCTCATGGTCACTGGTTCGATCCAGTAATTTCCAACACGGCTTCCTGTCTGACGCAGCAATACAGGCAGCCACGGAAGAAAACCAGCGCCGACAACAGCTCCTGAAAGCAGCCAGCGCACCGGAAACTTTTTGCGCCGGACAGCCATGGCGATTCCAAGCAGCAAATAGAGCATTACAGCGCTAATCATCGCAAAATTGTGCGTATAGCAGGCGCACAGTGCAGACAAGGTTAAGCTGCAATACTGTTTGAATGTATCCTGCGTATAGACGCCATAGGCGGACAGCCCTGCAAGCGTTATGAAAAAAATGCACCAGCTATACATTCTGATCTGAACACTGTATTCCATCACACATGGAATGGCATTCAGGGAAACCAAAAACAGAACGGCGCGTGTCACGCCAAACCACGGTCTGATATGGGTTACAGACAAGAGCATCGTAAGCAGCATTGGAAGAATACTTACCAGTTTATATAGTTGAAACGATGAACCGAACAGAGAAATGAAAATCTTGACAATCAAATAATATAAAGGCGGATGTACGTCGATTGCCGTCTGGCGGATAATGTCCAACAGACGATTCTGGCGGGTCAGTTCAATCGTAAACGCTTCGTCCGTCCAGATATTTTGATTAAATATCAGTGAACAATACAAAACGGTAAAGATTCCTATGACTGCAGCCAGCAGCATTGTTGATTTCGTTTTACTTATAGTTGTCATTGACAGATGCACTCCTTTTTTGGAATAAAAGTAGTATATCACACTTGCCCATTGATATCAACGCCAAAAGGGACTCCCGTTTTATCGGGAATCCCTCTATCATGGTAGATTGAACTGTCACTATCCTGCGGAATCTGTGACTACTGTAATAAGCTAAGTACACCCTGATTTGCCTGGTTAGACTGTGCCAGCATAGACTGACCTGCCTGTGCAAGGATGTTTGAGTTTGAAAACTTAACCATCTCTGTAGCCATATCCGTATCACGAATTGTGCTCTCTGCTGCTGTAGTATTCTCTACAACGTTATCCAAGTTGTTAATGGTATGCTCTAACCTGTTCTGGACAGCACCGAGAAGAGATCTCTGTGCGGAAACATGAGCAACTGCATCTGCAATCGCATCGATCGCATAGGTTGCTGCTGATCCTGAATCGTCCTTTACATTCAGACCATAGATGCCTAATCCCTTGGTATCCAGCGCATCGATCGATACTCCAATCTTATTGGTCATATCTGCATCAGCACCTACATGAAGGCTGAAATTTAACTGCTCTCTGACTTCTGAAAGACCCTTCATAGCAATCGTAAACACAGCTTTGGTCGTTGTTGTCACCTGGGTATCTGTACCTGTCGTACCACCTGTGGTGCTAACCTTTGTAGACGCAACGGTTGCCGTCGCTTTCATCTGTACTGACAAAACGCTGGCACTGCTCTTGTTCGCGCCCACACTGTTTGCGAGTTCCAGCTCACGCTGAATCATCTGATATGCTCTGGTAGTTGTAACAACTGCTGCATTTGTATCAGCGATACCGTTGTTATCATCGTCTTTCATGACATTATATGTTGTTCCATTATACAGTACTGTACTCTGAACAGAGATTCTTCCCTGAATATGTGAGATACTCAGAAGATTCTTATCTTCATTCTCGATACCGTCTGTCACTGTATACTGTACACCGTCGATCGTGATCAACTCACCTGCCTTAGCGCCCTGTATTGCAACTGAAGCTGCCGTAACACCTGCATCTGACGGGATACCAATTGAATAAACCTTGCCTGCAATTGTAATCTTGTCGCCAAACTTTAACGCATCCATCATAAATGTTGCCGATGTAGCGCCATTCATGAGTGTTCCCTCGAGACCAGCATCCTTTGCAGACAGATATACATCTATCTTTGATGCCTGACCTTTTAACAGGTAAAGCTCGTTGAACTTGGTTGTCTCTGCTACTCTATCGATTTCAGTTAAAAGCTGTTCAACCTCATCCTGGATTGTCTGACGGTCTGAAACGGAATTTGTTCCATTTGCTGCCTTAACTGCAAGCTCGTTCATTCTCTGTAACATATCATGTACTTCTGTCAAAGCACCCTCTGCTGTCTGAACTGCACTAATGCCGTCCTCAGCATTTGTAGAAGCCTGTGTCAGACCTCTGATCTGCTTTCTCATCTTCTCTGAAATAGAAAGTCCTGCTGCGTCGTCTGCTGCACGGTTTACTTTATATCCTGAAGAAAGCTTCTCTGAAGACTTTGATAATCCACTATTTGTGATTCCTAACATTCTGTTTGCGTTCATTGCTCTAAGATTGTGCTGTACTACCATAAAATTACCTCCTTGTAATTGCTGCGCGGCGACTCCTCACCTTGCAGCGGTCATAGGCGACTCCTTTCGCCCACCAAATGTTACATCTAATATTAACCTTATTTAATTTTATATTCCCCGGAAATTGCTTTAGATTCCATATCGGCATCAACCTGAAAGTTTTTACCGGTTTCATGCGTAAATGAGTTGTCATTCATTTCTCTCATTTACACTATATATATCGGTGAATCTTTCAAATACTTTATAGTTGTCAGAAAACTTTTTGAATTTTTTCTATATTTCGAAGAATTGGCGCAATTTGGCATAAAAAGACACAAAAAAAGAAAACTGCCGCGCAGCACACACGGCAGTTTTCCGTCTATGTGAAATGGTAAGTACCAATTTCAAGCATATATCACAAATTTAATCTTTAAACGTTTGTTATTATCCTAATTAGCCTAAGAGACTGAGTACACCCTGATTAGCCTGGTTAGACTGAGCCAGCATGGACTGACCTGCCTGTGCAAGTACGTTGTTATTAGAGTACTTCACCATTTCTGTTGCCATATCTGTATCACGGATCTGGCTCTCAGCTGCTGTTGTGTTCTCTACAACGTTATCCAAGTTGTTGATTGTGTGGTCTAATCTGTTCTGTACTGCACCGAGTAATGAACGCTGAGCAGAAATCTTCGCTACTGCGTCTGCGATTGCATCGATTGCGTATGTAGCTGCTGCACCTGTCGGATCTTTTACGTTCAAGCCCTGGATGCCGAGTCCCTTCGTGTCGAGTGAATCGATCTTCACAGCAATCTTGTTGGTCATATCAGCATCTGCACCTACATGGAGGCTGAAATCGATCGCCTCGCGAACCTGTACGCTTGCCTTATCAATCGCAAATACCTGCTTGCCTGCATAATTACCTGTACCAGCTACGCCTGCTGCTACGGATGCCTGTGTAGAGCCATCTGCACCGATGCTGCTTGCAAGACCAAGTTCTTTCTGAATCAATGAATAAGCGCCTGTTGTTGTCGTAACATTCTTGTCATTTGTAATGCCTGAACCATAGTAGGTCTTGCCGTTTGCAACCATTACACTGATCTGGCTTGTCGTGTTGATCTTAGCTGCCAAATCTGCCTTGGTAAGCTCAAACTTATCAGCATTTGAAACTGATGAGCATGTATACATGATACCATCAATTGTTACCTGCTGACCAACCTTTACAGAATTGGTGATAATACTCTGCTGCTGTGCTGCTGTACCGCTGATATGATACTCTCTGCCAGCAATCTTAATCGTATCGCCAAACTCTAACTGAGTCATTGAGAATGTTGCATTTGTAGCGCCCTGTGTCAAGGTTCCTGCGATACCTGCATCATGTGCATCCAGATACTTAGCTACCTTGTCTGCATCGCCCTTTAACAGATATGTCTCATTGAACTTGGTTGTCTCTGCAACACGGTCGATTTCTGTGAGGAGCTGATCTACCTCATCCTGGATTGTCTGACGGTCTGATGTAGAGTTTGTGCCGTTTGCAGCCTTTACTGCCAGCTCGTTCATTCTCTGTAACATGTCATGAACTTCTGTCAATGCACCTTCTGCTGTCTGCACTGCACTGATACCATCTTCTGC
>CAMWJQ010000220.1 GCA_947174615.1 uncultured Lachnospiraceae bacterium | reverse complement strand
ATCATAGAGACAAGCCCACGGAAGTCCACTTTTCTCTTCCATCCAAGCTCCCGTTCCGCCTTCGCTGCATTCCCCCACAAAAACTCTACTTCTGCCGGACGGTAAAACTCAGGATTGACATCTACAAGGAGTTTGCCATTTTTCATATCATACCCCTTCTCATAAACCCCTTCACCTTCCCAGCGGATACTGATCCCAAGCTCTGCAAACGCCGCCTCTACAAACTGCCGTACTGTATGCGTCTCATTCGTAGCGAGCACGTAGTCGCCGGGCGCATTCTGCTGCAGCATCAGCCACATGCCTTCCACATAATCGCCGGCATAGCCCCAGTCACGCTTTGCATTCATATTGCCAAGCGAGATCTTGTCCTGTTTGCCGGCAACGATATTGGCTATGGCAAGAGTGATTTTCCTTGTGACAAAATTCTCACCGCGCCTCGGCGACTCATGATTGAATAATATACCATTACACGCAAACATATTGTAGGATTCCCTGTAATTGACCGTAATCCAGTAAGAGTACAGCTTCGCTGCACCGTAAGGACTTTTGGGATAAAACGGCGTCTCCTCACTCTGCGGCGCTGTCTCAGGCAGTCCGCCGAAAAGCTCGGATGTAGAAGCCTGATAATACCGACAGTTTCCGCCATTTACCCGGATCGCCTCCAACAGCTTCAACGTGCTCACACCTGTCGCGTCCGCAGTGTATTCCGGCACCTCAAAAGACACCCCCACATGTGACTGCGCCGCAAGGTTATAGACCTCTGTCGGACGAATTTCCCCGATAATACGCATCAGGTTGGATGAGTCCGTCGTATCTGCAAAATGCAGGAAAAATTTGACTTTGTAATACTCTGACTTGATCAGATGATCAATGCGCATGGTATTTGAGATACTGTGTCTTCTGATCAATCCATGAACTTCATATCCCTTTGCCAGCAGAAACTCTGCAAGATAAGAACCATCCTGTCCTGTGATTCCTGTTATCAACGCTATATTATTCATATATCATCTATTTCCTTTCCCGCTTCCAATATTTTCCTTTTTCTTTCTTAGTATACAGAACCTTTCTCAAAATGACAAGCTCTTTATATATTCCGCGATCGCCTTTTCCCAATCTGCAAACCGATAATCCGTCGTCAGCCGCAGCATATAGTTGTCCAGCACCGAATATGCTGGTCTTGGCGCCACGATTCCCGTTGTATTTCTGTCATACGCCTCTGTTGTGACACTCTCCACCTCAGTAGACTTCCCTGCAAGTCTGTAAAACGCCCGCGTGAAATCTGCCCAGTTTGTAATCCCTTCACAAGTACCATGGAATACGCCAAAATTATCTGTCGGAAGCAGATGTGCAATCATTTTGGCAAGCTCATCGGCACTGGTAGGCGATCCATATTGGTCATTGACTACCGATACCTTATCGTGTTTTTCAGATAGCCCAAGCATGGTTCTCACAAAGTTCTTTCCATCTCCGTACAGCCATGCTGTGCGGACAATAAAGTACTCCCTTGCAAACTCCTTTACAAAACACTCCCCTGCAAGCTTTGTCTTTCCATATATGGAGCTGGGCGCTGGGGTATCAAATTCCGTGTAGGGCGTGCTGGCATGTCCATCAAATACATAATCTGTAGAAATATGCATCAGTTTCGCATGATATCTCGACGCCGCAATACTTAAATTCCTTGGACCAATCGCGTTGATCTTATACGCGTTGTCAATATCTGTCTCACAGGCATTGACATTGGTGTGTGCCGCACAGTTTATGATCGCATACGGTTTTACCTCCGACACAAACCTGTCCACTGCCTCAATCCTTGTGATGTCAAGCTCGCCTACATCCGTATTCACGCACTCATACGCCGTACTGTTTTGATATATTTTGTTGATTGCACGCCCCAGCTGCCCATTACATCCTGTGACGATAATTTTTTTGTTCGCGCTCATCTTATCCTGTTTCCTTTCGCTCTACTGTTATCTTTTCTCATATAAATAAAGTCTATTCATCAAAGTCTGTTTATCAGACAGAAAACCAAACAGTCAAGTAGGAGGAATACACCCTTCCTCCTACTCGCCTAACCCATTCTCTATTACACTGACCATGGCTGCCAAAGCCTCGTTCTCATCCGCCCCATCACAGAACAGCTCGATCTCATCCCCGCTCTTGATACATGCCCCCAGCACACTGAGCACACTCTTAGCATTCGCCGTATTTCCACGGAACGTAAACGTTATCATTGAGCTAAACTGCATCGCTTCCTTGCACAATATCCCTGCCGGGCGCAGATGCAGTCCCGTAGGATTTTTAATAACCACCTTCTGACCAACCATATCTTTCGCACCTCCTGTACTTCTCTGATCACAGCATCACATTTTGTATCAGCTCTGCCAGCTCCCGCGCCTCTCTTTCTATCATCCGCTGATCCTTCCCCTCTATCATCACGCGCACAAGCGGCTCCGTGCCCGAGGGGCGGATCAGAACTCTTCCTTCATCTGCAAATTTTGCATTCACATGTTCAATTGCCTCCGCAATCTCCGTGTACTCCATATAACTGTTTTTCTTGTGATTTGGAACCTTTGCACCCACAAGCGCCTGCGGGTATACGGTCATAATCGTCGCAAGCTCCGAGAGCGCTTTGCCTGTCTCCACCATAACCTGCAGCAGATGCAGCGCACTGAGCAGTCCATCGCCCGTCGTATTCTCATCCAGGAAAATAATGTGTCCCGACTGTTCTCCGCCAAGATTCGCCCCGATCTCAAGCATCCGTTCCATCACATAGCGGTCTCCGACTGTCGTCTGTTCGATATGAATGCCATTCTCCTTTCCCATGCGGAAAAAGCCGAGATTGCTCATCACTGTAGCAACAATCGTATTATCCTTTAGTGTTCCTTTCTCCTTCATATGATTGCCGACAATCGCCATGATCACATCTCCGTCAACCTGATTTCCATTTTCATCGACAGCGAGCAGTCTGTCGGCATCGCCGTCAAATGCCAGCCCCACATTTGCCTTCTCATACACGACGCGCGCCTGTAACTCCTCCATGTGCGTAGAGCCGCAGTTTGCATTGATATTCGTGCCGTCTGGATTATTGTGTATCGCCACGATCTCTGCGCCAAGCTCCTTGAGCGTCTCCACAGAAGTATAGTAAGAAGCGCCCTCCGCACAGTCCACCACGATCTTCATCCCGCTCAAATCCACCGAAACCGCCTGTACCGTATGATTGATATACTCCTCCCTCGCGTCTGTGCGGTACTTAATCTTCCCCACGCTCGGACCGGTTGGGAACTGGATATCCTTCATGCCGTTTCGAATCAGCGCCTCTATCTCATCCTCCATCGAATCTGGCAGCTTAAAGCCCTTTCCATCAAAAAATTTGATGCCGTTAAACTCCACTGGATTGTGCGATGCTGAGATGACCACCCCCGCATCCACTCTGTACTTCTGTGTCAGATAAGCAATCGCCGGTGTGGGAACCACCCCCACATACACTACATTTGCTCCGACAGAGCAGGCGCCTGCCATCAGGGCATTCGCCAGCATGTCACCTGAGATCCGCGTATCGCAGCCCACCATGATGGTCGGTTTATGCGCATTTTCCTTTGAGAGCACATACGCCCCTGCCTGCCCTAACTGCATTGCCAAAAGCGGTGTCAGTTCATCATTTGCCACACCTCTAACGCCATCTGTTCCAAATAATCTAGCCATCTGCTTCCATCCTCCAAAACTTATTCATTATTATTGTTTGTGTCGGTATCATTATTATTCATCTCCGCACTCGATTCCTGCTCTCTTTCCTCCAAAATCACAGTCATCTGATAAGGTTTTTCCAGGGTGACTGTATCCGGCAGATTAAATGTCAGTTCTCCCTGGTAGACTCCTGCACTCCACTCCGTAAGCTCCAGTTTCTGAAGAAGGCTATCCATATCCACCACACCAATTACGCTTTCCTCCATCACGTCATCCACTGCTGCCCTCGTTCCCGAGATGCGGATTGTATAGCTCTCCTGCTCCTTGGCTTCCTTTAGCGTCACATCCAGATTCTCAGGTTTATTGCCAGCGGCAAAATTTCTGGATGGCACTTTCAGTTCTTTCGTCACAAGCGGTTCGATTCCGATCGTGACACTCACATTGCCATTAAAGCTTCCGTCTGCAAACTGTACGCCTGTCGGCAGATACTTTTTGATATTGACAATCGCAGTCTTGCTCTCGGTCAGATCTTCCACGCTGAGCGCCGGGTCCGACACGACAATTCTGGAAACACCGTCTAAAACGCTGCTTCTGCCCGCGATCACCACCGTTTCCGGCACACTGATCATCTCGCCGTTCACCACATAGCCCGATGCCGGTTCATCCGGCACCACAAAGCTCAAAGGAACAATCTTTGTCGCGAGTATGGACACTGCCACATCCACGGTCGTGATATTCAGCTTAATTGAATTGTTCTTGATCTCATTACCTGCCGCATCATAAATCTTCAAGTCCGCTGTCGTGTTGATATCCGACGAGTAGCCGTTAATATTGATCACTGCCTCAATGTGGTCAATCTGACTAATCAAGGACTCTGGTCCGGAATACCGCACGACATTCTGGCTCGGCGTGATGCCTCCGACCACATAACCCGATGCAGGCTCTCCCGAAGTCGATACATTGATTACCTTCTGGTCACGGTCCATCTTCTCTATGGCAAGCTTCACATTGTCAATATTCGTCCGAAATTCCAGCTCTGAATTGTTGCGCGTGCTCGACACCCTGATCCCCACGGTGTTCATAAAGGTCAGCTCGGACATATCTGCAACCGCCTTCAAATCATCTCTTGACACATAGTCAAACACGGAGCTTTTTCCAATCGCTGTGACATTGACGGTGTCTGTCCCATCCAGCACCTCATAGACCTTGCCTTCATTCGTGATCAAGTCCGCATTAATGATCTCCACCGGAATATTGTTAAAAACCTTTTTCTCCACCGGGTCGGTAATGCTGTCCACCATAAACCACAGACCACAGGATATCACAACCGCTAACAGCTTTAGTCCAAAATTGTTTGTAATCGTGCCAACTGCCTTCTTCAATACACTATTTTTCATCCTTAGCCCTACCTTTCCAGAGCCTGCGCTTCTTATTCTCCTCCACTTCTTTATTCTGTATCATACTGATCTTTTCCCGCAGTCCGTTCGCATCGAGATTGCGGTAAAGTTTTCCTTCATAAGTGACGCTGACATGCCCTGTCTCCTCCGATACGATAATCGTAAGCGCATCCGTAACCTCAGAGATTCCTATGCCCGCGCGGTGTCTGGTCCCCAACTCCTTGCTGATTCCCATATTGTCAGACAACGGCAGATAACAGGTCGCTGACACAATACGGTTTCCCCGTATAATCACCGCGCCGTCATGAAGCGGCGTGTTATGTTCAAAGATATTGATGATTAGCTGGCTTGAAATCAGCCCATCCACCTCAATACCCGTTCTCTCGTATTCCGTGAGCAGCACATTCTGCTCAATGACCATCAATGCCCCCGTCTTGACTTTGCCCATCTCAAAGCTCGCCTTCACCAGATCATTGACCGTCTTGTCTGAAAAGCGCTCATCCGTCGGCTTTTCAAACGTAATTACATTTGTGATAAAACTTTTTCTGCCCAGCTCCTCCAGCGCGTGCCGAAGCTCTGGCTGCAGGACAACAATCACCGCGATCACGGCAAGACTCAGCACATTCTGCACAATCCATACAATCGTATGCATCTTGAAAAAAACTGCCAGCAGAATAAATGCCATAATAATCATAATGCCCTTCATGAGCAGCCACACCTTCGTATGCTTTGCCCACGCCATGATTTGATACAGTAAAAAGGATATAATGATAACCTCCACTATATCCTCCCATCTGATGTTAAAACTGCGCAATGAAAAAGTTTCTACCATTGAACTAAGACGTTCAAGAATCATATCCATTTGATCCATCCCTCTTATCTATCTCTCTTCTGCTCTCTGACTGCCTTTTCGGGCACCCTGATTGTCTTCACCCGCTTTTGTGGCGCTGCCACTGTATTTTTGGGGACTGCCTTCACATAATAATAATACTCGTCATCCTCAAACTGCACGTACTCTGTGCGTGAATAATCTACATTAAATACAAAGAATTCCAAGATTTTTGCCAAAATCACCGACACCACACTGCCAACGATCAATCCCATAATGGAGAGCTTGGTATTGTACATTAAATCGCCAAACAGCAATACCAGCACATCGAGGAGCGCCCCTGTCACCATAGCGATCGTCCATGCATAATCCACCTTGAGTCTCCGAATCAGATACACGACAAGCATCGTCCCCACAAAAGCAGCAATCGTCATATACATGGTCTTGTTATCCAGTATCCCGTCAATGACATAGCGGAATTTTTCAAGAGCGCCATCTTCCTCAAAAGTACTGAGTACAGATGCGCTGCCAATCATATAATCCACGGTATAATACACAATGATCCCGCCTGCCACCGATACGGCAGAGGCAGGCGTTCCGACAAGCCCCATCGCAAGAGGTATGATATATGGTATTTTTAAGATAAAGCAAAGCGGCGTCAAAACTACTGCAATCGTATCATTTGATGAAAACCGAAAATACAATATAAACAACAGTAAAAATACTACCAGCATCACCAGCGCGCACTCCAGTGAAAATTTGTAGAGATGCCCCAGTGTCACCGCCGTCGCCACGACCACAATAAAATTCATTGGAAGCACAGAGCACATCAACGCAAGTACCAAAACAACCGTCGTTTTTTTCAACTCACTCATATAGCC
>CAMWJQ010000219.1 GCA_947174615.1 uncultured Lachnospiraceae bacterium | reverse complement strand
GGATATCTACAGCACAATCTATATCAGCAACCTGGCAGAAGACCTCATCCGTGACGCAGAAGCGGAGCTGGATGAGAAAGAAAGACACAGGAAACATAAAATGATGGTGACCTGGACATTGAGCATTGGGATACTGAAAAACGACCTGATCTATATTCTCTTGGAACCAGACGAGCAGAAGCAGGACAGACTGTTTCTGCAGATCTATGAAGACATCAGCAAAAATCTGGTTCCAATAAGACCAGACCGCCATTACCACAGGACAAAGGGGCAGCTTGCAGGAAAATATTCATATACGCACAAAAGAGCTTATTAAACAACAAAGTTATAAAATATGGGGAAATTACATGATGAAAACAGTAAGACAGCATCAATTGTCAGCATTCGTTCCCAAACAATAGCAGATATCTTTATCCCCTAAATGGGTGTAAAGGTATACAGTATTGTTCTTTTCCTTAAGTTAATGACATTGTGAAAATATGGCATTTTCTGCTTCTCTCCAGGTACCTTTCATGGTATAATAAAGGTATCTGAAGAGGAGCGGAAAACAGATGGCAAAGAACGAAAAAGATGCCCGACTTATTGAGTATAAGGACACAATCAGCCAAATGAATATGACGATTAAAAGCTAGAATGAAATCATTCTTTCCCTGAAAGATACCATCGCATCCAACCAGGAACAGATGCGCATCATGACAGAAAAGATTGATTACCTTACAGGCAAAAGCTGTTTGGCACATCCAGTGAGAAAACCAAAAACCTGGAAGGACAATACAACCTGTTTGACGAAGCTGAACAGGAAGCTTTACCTACTGATGAAACTGAGGCTGCTGAGTCTGTTCCCGTGAAAGAATACATGAGAAAGGCAGAAAGCAAACAGTCTGATATTTTCAAAGGGGTTCCTTCCCGCGATGAAATTATACCGCTTTCCAAAGAACAGAAGTTGTGTTCCGATTGTGGTGCCGAGATGAAAGTCATTGGCAGGGAATTCGTACGAAGAGAATTCCGTTTTACTCCTGCAAAGGGAGAGGTTGTAAATATATATGTGGAAACAGCAAAGTGTCCTGTCTGTTCTGAGGCACCTGCCATGGAAAAGGCAGTTCAGTTTGTAAAATCACACGCACCGGAGGCACTTATACCACACAGCTATGCAACCGCCTCTGTGGTTGCCTGGGTCATGTACCAGAAGTATGCAAACTCCATGCCTCTGTACCGTCAGGAACAGGACTGGAAGCAGCTGGGAGTGATGCTGAACAGAGCCACTCTCGCCAACTGGATTATTTATTGCGCTTCACAGTATTTTGAGCCGTTCTATAACTATCTGCACCGGGAACTGTTAAAACGAAATTTCCTGATGGCAGATGAAACTAGAATTCAGGTACTGCACGAAGAGGATCGGAAAGCAGAAACTGATTCGTTCATGTGGCTGTTCCGTTTCGGTGAAGACGGTATTCCCGACATTATTCTCTATAAGTACACAGAAACCAGAGCCAAGTTTAACGCTGTGGAATTCTTAAAAGGCTTTCAGGGGGATTTAGAAGCAGACTGCTATCAGGGGTATAACAACCTGCCAGACATCAAGCGATGTTGCTGTTTCGCACACCTTCGCAGATATTTTGTAGAGGCTGTCCCCAAGGGCAAGGAACTGGATTACAGCAATCCTGCCGCACAGGGGGTTCAATATATAAACCGGTTGTTTGACCATGAAAGGTATTCGGCAGTCAAAAAACATACGCCTGAGTAGCGCTATGCGTACCGGCTTGAAAAAGAAAAGCCGACCCTGGACGCATTCTGGAAATGGATCTCACAGCAGGCTCCCAAGAAAGGATCCCGTTTTGAGAAAGCGGTGAACTATGCCCAAAATCACAAAGATGAATTCATGACCTATCTGGAGGACGGACGGTGCAGTTTTTCGAACAATCTCAGCGAGAATGCAATTCGCCCCTTCACGGTAGGACGCAGAAACTGGCTGTTCAGTGATAGTCCCAAAGGTGCAGATGCCAGTGCTATGTTTTATACTATGGTTGAGATGGCCAAAGCACACAACCTGAACATTTATAAATATTTAAACTACCTGTTGGAACGGCTTCCAGGAACTGCTATGGCAGACGAAGAACTGGCAAAGCTTGTACCTTGGAATGAAACGGTTCAAACAACCTGTTCGGGTGCCATGTAAAGTAAAATGCTTGCATCTAGCAAGTGATAATAGAGTAAAACACTCGCATTTCTAGCTTTTATGCCAGAGATGCGAGACTTTTTTGATTAGCGTAGGAATATTTTGCGCTTACTATCATATTGATTCAAGCATTGCGATAAAAAGGAGGAACAGACGAACTTTGGTCAGCGTATAATTGATAATAGGAATAATTTAAGGGTCTTGTATGAGATTGTTCATGGAAGGCCCTTAAACTATTATATAAACTTGATTATAGAAATCAGTAAGGTCTGGGTTAAAGGTTAATGAGATACTCTGTATAGTTTATATTATTCTTAGAAAAGGTTCGAGTAATCTCACCTCCATTTTTTGTGATGACTTTTATAGATGCGATGTTGTCAGTCTTGCATACTAGCAGTATATTACTGAGACCGTGAGCTTTGGCAATAGTAAGCAGCTGCTTTAGCATTTCTGTTGCATATCCTTTATTTCGTTCTGATGGCCGAACACTATACCCAATATGTCCGGAATCTTTGTAAAATTCTGTAAGAGTGTGCCGAAAATTAATTACACCTACTATCTTTTTTTCTTCGTTAATAGCGAAGAAAGTATGTGAGGTGCCATACTTTGGATTTGCATCTTCTTTATGTAGATTATCGGTAATTATCTTTAACCATGCGCTATACGAATATTTATCAACATCTAATTTATAACTTCCGTTGATTGTTTGCTGCGCATTATCGAAAAATTCTTGTTTAAAAGCGATTGCCTCGGTTTCCATATCGATTCTTGGAAAAACTAATGAAATATTAGCCATTTTAATGCCTCCATTTCTGAATTGTCATTTTAGGGGAAATAAAGTAAATAGTCAAAGTCTTTGTTTTTAATCTATTTAGGTTATTTTCTTAAAAATTCGCTACTTTATAATAATGTTACCATATTCATTTTGTATTATCAACTGAAAATAGTCGCAAAAAGGCGCAATTTGGGCGTATTAGAGTAAACGCTCCATAGTCGGTATATAGAACCATGTTTATATTTCTGAGACAATAGACCTAACTTAAATTCGGTCAAAAAAGTTGAGTCTCAACTTTTTTGACTCACTATTGGAGGTTAGAGTCTATGAGTACAACAAGTTTAATTGCACGTCAGTACCGGCTCCGTGAATGGGGCTCAGATGGTTCAGAACTGCAGAAACCGTCCTGAAGAAATGTCTATTGATAGTTTTTGAAAAACTGCCCCTTAAAACTACTTAAAGACCATCCTTAAATCCTGATCGCCAAAGGACCTTTTTTCAAACAGTTAAAAGGCGGAAAACAACTTCAGGGAGAGTGTCAGATAAACTGTGTATTTCCTTAAAACTGCCATCAGTTAAGGACTGGTTAACCTGTATACGCAGATAACTATTCGCAAAATACCAATTTAACGAATAGTTATATGCACACATAGAAAAAGCAATTAATTAGTGTTTCTATGTATATCAACGAGCTTTGAACACCTGTTAAAAGACAGCTTTAAAACCAATACCCCTTCATTATTCCGCATTCACAAAACCGCTATAAGCAACGGATTTATGCCCGGGATATGACTTGACCTTAGGACAGCTGCCTTTCGGATACCATGCGCGGGTAACCGTGGATTCTGCCATGAAGTGAACCTCGTCCTGGTAGCATATGATTGCGTATGGGTCGTTTTCTAGCTCTGAGATGTTTTTTTAAATTCATCACGCAATGGGTTCTCTTCATTGCCTTTAGAAGGAAACGTCTGTGGGCGTATCAAAGAGAATCCCAGTTCATGCAGTAACCGCTGGCATTGCCTTACACACAGGGAGATATCATACTGCGAAGCAATATAGTCCGATAAGGATGGCCCATCCCAGACAGTATATCCAAAAGTATTGGGATCAGAAGCTACGGCGACTTTAATATTTTTTTTGAGATTTAGTGAGGGATTTCGGACGCCCAGGCTGTTTACGTGGACGGAGAGACTCAAACCCATGCTCATCAACAGACCTGACCCAGTTAGAAAGAGTCCGGTCGGTTTCTCCAGAGGCATCGGCAAGCGATTTAGCACTCATACCACGGAGCAGGAGATTAACAATAGTTACTTTTCTTATGAATCTAGCATCATCTGAGGATGAAACAATCCGATTACCCTCCGCTATCAAAACGTTTTTGTCCGATTTAAACTTTCTAATATTCATACTATCACCTCAGTATTATTTTACTAAGGGATATCTGAAAAGTAAATAGAAAATATTTATGTCATTTACTATAAGTACGCTTTACTGACATTATTTTTATAAATTCTTCAACATATGTGTAGCTATAGATTCATTCAAAAATACTATATAAAAGTATCGAAATGGTCAGCTATCCGTTATGGCAAGCTGACCATTATAAGACATCAAAGGCCATTACACGAAAAACTTGTGCTGCAGCAATTTATTCGGTAACTACTTTACAGCGCTTTTTATAGCACGCAATTCCATATCTGTAGATGGTCTTCATGCCATCGTCAATCAGCGCCTCTGCATAATTTCTATCATGAATCTGCTCTAATGCCTCTTTACAGGCAATATCAAATGCTGCATGCTCGGCGTACTTCAGTTCAATGACAATGCCGATTTCCTGATCTTCCACTTCCACGCTGATGTCGCTGTAGCCGTCGCCGGATTCCGCGTTGGATTTCACCTTCCAGCCGTCCATGTTTCCGAATAATCCGAGCAGGACGCCATGGTAAAAATTTTCTTTCATCTCTTTTTTGACACTGGTGTCGCGGATGCTTATTGTCTTTCGCAGGTAAGAAGCAAACTCCTTTTCAATGGCGGCCGTATCATTCCCCTCAAATGCCCTGCGGAGATTTTCCAGCTTCCGTGTATCCTTCCTTGATTCATCCTTAAACCATTTCCGTATCTGCTGGACATAGATCCATCGGATTTCCCTGTTCGGAATGGCCAGAGACGATATGCCCTCCTCATCCTTCCCGTCCTGCGTCAGGTACCCTGTCGTAAAAAGGATGCTCCAAAGATTGTCAATGTCTGAATCCAGATCCCGGTATGTCAGTTCCTGATGCACCATCTTCTTCACATGACCTCCGTTGATCAAAAGCTCGATTTCATCCCTTGCAGCGGCATCCGCCCTGGACAAAAACCTCCTGATAATGTCATTGCTGCTTGTGTTGACCCAGTAATTCTGCGGTTCTGTCACACTCCCGTCGCGCAGGTCACCGCAGTAATTAATCACATCCCATGGACAGTATATTCCCAGATTTCCAAACAGATAACCATCATACCATTCCTTAACAGCATCATACTGGTCTGAAAATCCATAATATTCTAACATTTGCAGGACTTCAACATCCGTGAAACCAAAAAATTCCTTATAACGCACATCTTTTACAGTGTATACCTTGAAATTATTGAGACCGGTAAATATACTTTCCTTTGATATCCTCAAACATCCTGTCAGGACTGCAAAATTCAGGCTGTCGTTTGTCTTAAATGCGTTTCCGAACAGGATTCTGACCAGCTCCACCATAGAATCGTAATATCCTGACTGGTATGCCTTATCGAGCGGCACATCATACTCGTCGATCAGCATGATAACACTTTGCCCATAATGCCTTTGCAAAAGTTGTGACAAAGTCTGCAGGCTGTCCTTTAAAAGTTCATCGGACATGGTAAATGCGCCTGTTTTATCCATAGAGACAAGTGCCTCATACTGACTGCGTTCGGCGTCATCAATCCTGTCACTTTCCAACAGGAACCGAAACCGCATTGCTTCTTTCCCTATAATTCTTCGGAGCATTACTTTTGCATCTTCAAAGCTTTCTCCAGTCGCCCCTTTTAATGTAATTGAAATAACCGGAAATTTTCCCATGTATTCTTCACACAGCTCTTTTTCCTTTGAAATCTCAAGCTCCTCAAAAAGTGTACCGTTGTCAAATGGCATGACGTCACTGCCTGCTTCGAAAAAATATTTCAGCATACTCATGTTCAGGGTTTTTCCAAACCGCCTCGGGCGTGTAAACAGATTAACTTTTCCCAGATTCTCCAGCAGTGTTTTGATCAGTCCTGTCTTATCGACATAGTAGAATCCCCCTGTACGTATTTCCCTGAAATTCTCAATCCCCATGGGGAGCTTTGTCTGCATTGCCATAACACATCCTTTCCGATGAAAAAATATTTATTCAGAATTCTTCCTGTTTGTGGAAAGTATTCCTATTCCATATTAAAATACGATATTATCATACTTTTCCTTACACTTGCCAATAGTATATCATACATCATTATAGAAAGCACCTATAAATTCCGTAAGAATAGTTGTTTGAATAGTAGTTCATATCTGTTTTGGCCAACTCTGCCTTATATCTATACAACTAAATTTGACGGCTTTCTAAATGATATTATTCCGTTTCATATGTCTCGTACTTTCGATTGATTAAATGCGCTTTTGCCTGATATAGTTTCCATCCCAAATTTAACGGCAACATTAACTGTTGTTCTGTCAGCCATGATAAGAAATCGGGTTCTGCAATGATATTGGGTTCCGATGAAATCATTTCAAAAAATTGAACATATAGATTTAAATTGTCGGACAGCAAATTTTCTTTCCTATCTCCCGCACAAATACAGCGGATTAAA
>CAMWJQ010000218.1 GCA_947174615.1 uncultured Lachnospiraceae bacterium | reverse complement strand
CTGTTTTGACAAACCTGTTTCCATTTGTCTGTGTCGGGTGGTTTTTTTAATCAGGGGTTCTATGTGAATGATCGTGGGGAATGATGTCGCGCTGATGCTGATAAAAGATACAAAGATTAGCTTTACTGCAGATTTTTCAGAGAAAGGAAGACGTATCTCCGTTTTTGCTTTTGGCGGTGATGCCGATGGCGTCTCTGAGCGCGGTCTGAAATATCTGTTAGATGCTGTGACAATCAAGCAGGAATTTCCCATCGGAGTGAGCAATGAATTTACAGGGGAAGCAGCGGAGGTCGAAGTGCAGCGCGGCATGCTGCTGCTGTGTATTGAGGGAGATAGACAGGAGGAAAACACATGATTTATACATTTTCGACATGGCTCTTCTTTTTTTACTTCTATTGTTTTTTAGGCTGGATCTGGGAGACATGCTATGTATCTGTATTGAAGGCGAAGTGGGTCAATCGGGGATTTATGAGAGGACCGTTTCTTCCGATTTACGGTTCAGGTGCGGTTGTCGTGCTGATCTTTACATTGCCGTTTCGGATGAATGCGGGTCTGGTGTTCATCGTGGGAATGACAAGTGCAACGCTTCTCGAATATTTTACTGGAGTGGCGATGGAGAAGATGTTTCATGTGCGGTATTGGGATTACAGCAGCCAGCGTTTGAATCTGAATGGTCATATCTGTGTGACTTCGTCACTGGCATGGGGAGCGTTCTCAGTGATTCTTACATTATATGGTCATACCCCGATTGAACGTTTTGCGATGCATTTAAATAGAAATTTATTGGAGGTAATTGTCTTCTTGCTCACTGTCTATCTATCAATTGATATGGCAGAGAGTGTGCGGGAGGCGTTTAATCTCAAGGAGGTACTGTTGAGTCTTGAGGAGAGTAGTGAGGAGTTTCGAAGATTACAGAAACATTTTGAGATTGCATCCGCATTTTATGGCGGAGAGATCAAAGAGCGGTCTGAGGCAGGTCTTAGAAGGATTAACTCTGCTCTGGAATCCGGGAAAGAGATGTATGGAAGGATCGGTGAGAGCAGCCGCAATTCCAAGGCATTGATGATAGAGAAAATGACCAATGCAAAGACGAAGAAAGAATATGGGCGCATGAGTTCTCTTTTGAAGCGAAATCCACAAGCGGTGTCCAAGATGCATGAGGAGGCATTTTCACAGTTTATGGAGTTTTCAGATGAAGATTTAGACGGATAGGGGTATGGATATGTTACAGAGGTTTAAAGACAGGATTGATAAATATATTGAAAACACAGAATCAAAAATATGGGTATATAATACGATCATATGGATAGAGATTCTGGCACTTACCATTCTTGTGTCAGTGGAGTTCATAATGGGGTATGAACAGGATGGGCTTCTGGCAATGTCTATCTTGTGGATTTATCTGGTAGTGATGGCAGTGCTGGCAAATAGATATCATGAGAAAATACAGCTTTTTTATGCACTGATTGTCGCGCCGGTAAATCTGATAGTCTTTCCGTTTATGTTTTTGTGGGCAGAGGGCGGTGGTATCGAGTCTGGTATGCCTGTATGGCTGACATTTGGTATTCTGCTTGTATGTATTATGACAAAAGGCATATATTTCAGAATACTGCTTGCGCTCACAGTGATAACGGATGTGTTCATTGTTGTGTATGGTTATTTTCATCAGAATACCTTCAAATACATAGATAATGATTTCTATTATTATCAGGATAATCTGATCGCAATTTTTTTGGTGGCTGCCACGATCGGATTGATTTTGAAATATCAGAATTATCTGGAAAACAGGCAGAAGGAACGAATTGAAAAGGCAGTGATCGAGGCAGAGCAGGAAAAGCGTAATGCGCAGAAGGCAAATATCGCCAAGACAAACTTTTTGGCGAGCATGTCGCATGACATCAGAACACCTATGAATGCGATCGTCGGCATGACAGACATTGCGAAATACAATATTGATGATAAGGAAAAGGTTCAGGAATGTCTGAACAAAATTACGTCGTCCTCAACACAGCTGTTGAATCTGCTGAATAATATATTGGATATGTCAGAGATCGAAATGGATGAACTCAAGCTGAAAGAAACGCAGTTCAGCATCACAGAGATGGTTGAGAATCTGCATGTGGTATTATCGCAGATGGCAAGGGGACGGAAAGTAGAACTGGCAATGACCTGTGAGGCAGAACATGCAAATCTCGTGGGGGATGTTGTTCGACTCAGGCAGGTATTGATGAATATTATCAGCAACAGCATCAAATATACAGAAGCGTTTGGGCGTGTTCACGCTGCTGTCAGCGAGTGTGGTGATGACGAGGATTCTGTGATTTTAGACATTGTTGTCGAGGACACGGGTGTCGGTATGACAGAGGAGTTTATAAAGAATCAGATGTTTCAGCCGTTTGAGCGTGCGGAGGACAGGTATGTACAGAAGGTAGAGGGCAGTGGAATTGGTATGAGTATCACGAAACGCATTCTCGATGCTATGGGAGCAGAGCTTCGGGTAGAGAGTACAGTGGGTGTTGGTTCTAAATTTTTTATCCAAGTGCGCTTTAAGAAGGATAAAGAGTTACAGAAGAATTTCAAACAGGAGGATGGCATTGCAGTGCTTGACGCTGCAGGGAAGCGCATTCTGGTGGTGGAAGATAATGATGTGAACATGGAGATCATCACGGCGATATTGGAACATACACATGCGCATGTGACCTGTGCGTGGGACGCAGAGGAGGCGATTGATCTGATCAGCCAGTCAAGGGAGGGGCATTATGACTTGATTCTGATGGATATCCAGATGCCAGGGATGGATGGATATGCTGCCACGCGGGCAATACGCAGTATGGATAGAAAGGATACGATGACAATCCCCATCATGGCAATGACGGCAAACGCTTTTGCACAGGATGTGGAGGAGGCACTCAACGCAGGAATGAATGCGCATATCGCAAAACCGATTGATGTAGACGAGCTGTTTCAGAAAATGTATCATTTCCTGTATGTATAAACTCGTACAATCCAATGACAGCAATAAATGCCGCGCACAAAAAACGCACGAGCAGGAGTAAGTTTTCCTGCTCGTGCGTTCTTCTTAAATTGATTATGATATCACATCTTGCAGCTGTGCCGTATAGAGTCTGTAGTAAGCGCCTCTTTTTGCCATGAGATCTCCGGCATTTCCCTGTTCTGCGATACCGCCGTTGTCGATGACAAAGATTCGGTCTGCCTTTTGAATTGTGGACAGGCGGTGTGCGATGACAAAGGAGGTGCGCCCCTTTAACAGAGCTTCGATGCCGTCCTGCACCAATAGTTCCGTCTTCGTGTCAATGCTTGAAGTCGCCTCATCCAATATCAGTATTTTCGGCATACTGACCATGGTTCGTGCAAAGGCGAGCAGCTGTTTTTGCCCCACGGACAGACCGCCGCCGCGTTCCTCAAGCTTCGTGTTGTAGCCGTCTGGAAGTTTTGTGATAAAATCATGCGCGTGAACTGCCTTTGCGGCGGCGATGATTTCATCATCTGTTGCGTCAAGTTTTCCATAGGCAATATTTTCGCGGATCGTTCCTGTAAAGAGGAAATTGTCCTGTGTCATGATCCCCATCTGTTGACGAAGACTCTCGATGCTGACTTTTTTGATGTCCTGTCCATCGATTTTTATGGTACCCTGCTGGATATCATAGAAGCGGCTGATCAGGTTTACGATGGTGGTTTTTCCGGCACCTGTAGGTCCTACCAGCGCAATCGTTTCGCCGGGATTGATGTGGAAGTTTACATTGTTTAGAACGTTTATTCCTTCCTCATAGGAAAATCCGACATGCTCAAAGTCAACAGCTCCGACAATCTCAGGCATCTGCGTCACGTCGTCCGCATCCACAATTTCCGCGTCGGTATCGAGGATTTCAAAGATTCGCTCCGCGCCGGAAATATTGGTGATTAGTTGATTATAAAAGTTGCTGAGGTTCATGATTGGCTGCCAGAACATGGAGATATAGGTGCCAAAAGCAACCAATGTTCCGACAGATACAGCATCTACGCCAAGAATCATAATGCCTGTATACCACAGAGAGACGTTGCCAAGACCCCAGCAGAAATCTATGACAGAGCCAAAGGCATCCGCGTACAGCACCGCATCCATAAAGGAGCGCTGATGTTCATTGACCAGTGTACGGAAGGTTTCTTTTGTCTCTCCCTCTGCGGTAAAACTCTGGATAATACGGATACCGGATAAATCTTCATGCACAAAGGCATTGAGATTGGAGGATTTTTTACGAAATACCTGCCAGCGCTTGTGGGAGCGTATCTGTATAAACCATACGCCCACGATCATCAGCGGAATACTGATCAGTGCGGCAGCTGCGAGCTTCGCATTTCTGACAAACATAATGCCGACAACTGCGCAGATGGTGATAAAGTCTGGAATCAGCGTTGTGACGCTGTTTGACAGCACGTCTTTTAGAGAGTTGATATCGCCGATAATGCGCGCGAGTATCTTCCCTGTCGGTCTGCTGTCAAAAAATTTAAAATCAAGCGTCTGTATATGGGTGTAGAGCTGCTGACGGATTGTTACCAGCACTTTATTGCACACTTTTGCCATGATATACATGCGGGCTTTGACTAAAATGATAAGAATCCCGTTTAATACAAGCGCTATGGCAGCAAGACGGTACAGCCCTGTGTAGTCGCCTATGGAAATATGGTTATCAATGGCTGATTCTATAATCAGTGGGTTGATGAGACTCACACATACACAGTATGCCATAATGAACAGTACTGCAATGATAGAGAACTTGTGTGCAAGCAGATAGGAGAACAGTCTGCCCAATGTTTTTAGTTTGCCCACGTCATTGATATTTTCGTCCTGTTTATAGGAATTAATCGCCATGATATACCCCCTCCCTTCTGTTTATTATTATAGTGCTATGGCGTTTCCAGTCTCAACTGGTTCGCCGTACTGTGATACATACGTCGTATAGTATAAGCCTTTTTTGGCGAGAAGTTCATCATGTGTACCGCGCTCTGCGATCGAACCGTTTTCAAGGACAAGGATCTCATCTGCGCGGCGGACTGCGCTGATGCGGTGCGCGATGATCAGTTTGGTGGTGTCGGGCAGCGCATGGAGTGTCTTCTGTATCTCGTGTTCCGTCTCCATGTCGAGTGCGGAAGTGGAGTCGTCCATGATCAGGATTGGCGTATGTTTTGCAAGTGCACGTGCAATGCTGATGCGTTGTTTCTGACCACCGGAGAGCCCGACGCCGCGTTCACCGATTACAGTCTCATATTCGTCAGGCATTTTTTCTATAAAGCTGCTTGCCTGCGCGTCTCTTGAAGCCTTTCGGACAATTGCCTCGTCGATATATTTCCTCTTTCCAAGTTTTACATTCTCATTGATGGTGTCAGAGAATAGGAACACATCCTGCATGACAATGGAGATGCTGCTCCGAAGCTGTTTTAAGGACAGTTCTCTGATATCAATACCGTCAAGGCGGATACAGCCGTCTGTGGCGTCATAGAGGCGCTGCAGTAATTGGATTACCGAAGTTTTTCCTGCGCCGGTGGCGCCCATGATGCCGATAGTCGCACCGGGAGCTGCCTCAAAGGTGATATCATGGAGGATTTCATGTTTGTCCTCTTTATGGAACGAAACGTGTGAAAATTCGATTTTACCCTTCACATGATCGAGCGTTACAGGATGATCAGCTTCGGTGATAACAGGCTTCTGCTCATAGATTTTCATGAGCTTTTTGTTCGAAGCGATCCCTGCTGAAAAGTCGTTTGACAGCCAGCCGAGCATCTCCATAGGCCATACGATATTGTTGGAGTATTCAAGGAATGCACCGAGTACGCCGAGTGTGATCGTACCCTGAATGACAAGGCGTCCGCCAAGCAGCAGGATCGTCATGGGCAGCAGCTTTGTGATAATCTGTAAATATGGATAATAGCGCACAAATACTTTGGATTGCCGCATGTTTAGTTCATAGTAGCGCCGGTTGTGCGACAAGAATTTATTGATCTCAAATTTTTCCCGCGCAAAAGCCTTTACTGTGCGTACCCCGGCGAGATTTTCCTCTGCCACCGTATTGAGGACCGCATTCTCCTCGCTGATATCCTCATAGATGGAGCCAAGATGATGTTCCATGCTGACTGCGATCAAGGCGGACAGAAACATCGCAATGGTCGGTATGACAGCGAGCGGTGCATGAAGCCGATACATACAGAAGAGCACCACGCAGGTGTGAAAAATAACTTCTATGATTAACATGCTCACATAGGACAAAGTATTCCAAACCCTGTCGATATCATCTTTGACGCGTGCCATGAGTTCTCCGGTATTTGTCTTGTCAAAAAAACTGCTGCTCAGGCTCTGAATATGGTCAAACAGGTTCTTTCTCATATCTGACGCGATCGAGGAGCCGACTTTATCGAAGGTGTATTCCTTGGTATATTGAAAAATACATCGTCCGACGCCGACGATCAGGATGCCGCCCAGCAGATAGGGCAGTATCGTCAGATTGCCTCCAAGTATTACATCGTCAATGATATGCATGGTGAGCATCGGCGCCAGCATGTCAAGGGAAACGCTGACGAGCAGCGAAGCAATGGCAAAGAGATAGTGCCATTTGTATTCCCAGATGTAGGTTGATAGTTTTTTTCTCATAAAATGTAATTCCCTCCCTCGAACGGTAATAATAATCCGGGCATTTGATAAAAGATACAATAAAAGATACAAAAAGACCCCATGGTAAAATCACCATGAGGTCTGATGTGACAAAATTTATGCCAAAAGAATCAGGTATAATTTATCAAATACAATGCACCCCGGAGATAATTTTACGATTCAATACTGTGA
>CAMWJQ010000217.1 GCA_947174615.1 uncultured Lachnospiraceae bacterium | reverse complement strand
TTCCGATACCACTCCGTATACACACGATTCAGCGTAAACGACATGATCGCCAGTGTGTTGGCATAGATTGTGTTCTCGGGCCATGTCGCATAAATCTCAGACGACACGACATTTTTGATATAGTCAGTATACCGCACATAGTAATTGGGTGCGGAGGAGTCCTGCGGCAGTCCATCGTGCACAATGACATATTCCGGTATGACGACACGGCTTAGGACGATCTCCCCGCTTTCGTCCATCGGTTTGATCTCATCCTCAGGTATTTTGGGCGGGTATTCCCCATATAATGTATGGTCGGGTATCACAATGTCCTCCTCAGCCTCTCCAGGGGGGTCCACTTCAAGCGGATTCATGCTGACAGGCTGAATTGCCGTGACATCAGGGAGAATCTCCGTGCCAGAGATAAATACAGGCTCGTAGCCGGGAGCAGTGACAGAGATATTGTATTCGGAGTAGGGCTGTACATCACTGATTTCAGTACTGTAGGAAAGATTCGGAGCGGGGAGCGCGATTGTGTCCGTATTGCCGGATTCATTTGTGCTTAGCGTCTGTATTACCGTGTTGGGTGTGCCGGAGTATGAGATGGTTATAGTGGCATTATTTATAGGGATGAAGCCCAGCGACGATGTGACGTTTAAGGTTAAGTTTCCAGAGTAAGCCGGAGTTTCGGCTTTATTGATATCAGACATAAAAATCCCCTGCATATGTTTTTTATACTATATGCAGGGAGATTCGATTTGTTACGGCTGGCTATTTTTTCATGCCAGCCCGTTTCCTGAGCGTGGGGTCCAGTATTTTTTTGCGGATGCGCAGACTGTCAGGAGTGACTTCAAGAAGCTCATCGGTATCAATGAAGTCAAGAGCCTGCTCCAGACTTAATATTTTGGGCGGTGTGAGGCGCAATGCCTCGTCAGCGCTGGAAGAACGCGTGTTGGTAAGCTGCTTTTTCTTACAGACATTCAATTCAATATCCTCGCTTTTTCCGTTCTGACCAACCACCATGCCGGAGTATACCTTCTCGCCGGGACCGATGAATAAAGTGCCGCGTTCCTGTGCGTTGTACAAGCCATAGGTGATTGCCTCGCCTGCCTCAAAGGCGATCAGAGAACCCTGCTTGCGGTACTGGATGTCGCCCTTATAGGGACCATAGCCGTCAAAGGTGGTATTCAGAATGCCATTGCCCTTTGTGTCAGTCATAAATTCGCCTCGATAACCGATCAGCCCGCGCGAGGGGATCGAGAACTCAAGCCGGGCATAACCGCCGCTTGCCTTTCCCATGTTTTGCAGCTCACCCTTTCGCTGGCTGAGTTTCTCGATGACTGTTCCTGAAAATTCTTCGGGGACATCCACATAGGCAAGCTCCATCGGTTCGAGTTTCTTGCCATTTTCATCGGTTTTGTACAGGACCTCCGCCTTGCTGACAGCAAACTCAAATCCTTCACGGCGCATGTTTTCGATTAAGACTGACAGATGCAGCTCACCGCGCCCGGACACCTTGAAGGAGTCGGCGCTCTCAGTCTCCTCAACGCGCAGGGATACGTCTGTGTTGAGTTCTCGGAAGAGTCTGTCACGCAGATGGCGGCTGGTCACATATTTTCCCTCCTGTCCAGCAAGCGGAGAGTCATTGACGATAAACTGCATCGCTATGGTGGGTTCACTGATTTTCTGGAAAGGAATGGGAACGATATGGTCAACGGCGCAGAGCGTGTCGCCGATATGGATATCTGAAATGCCGGATATAGCAACGATGGAACCGATGCCGGCTTCTTTAACTTCTATTTTATTGAGACCGTCAAACTCATAGAGCTTGCTGACCTTTACTTTTTTCTGTTTGTCTGGCTCGTGATGGTTGCAGATAATGACCTCCTGATTGACAGCGATCAATCCATTATCCACTTTGCCCACACCAATGCGCCCTACATATTCATTGTAGTCGATCGTGCTGATCAGAACTTGTGTTCCAATATCGGGATCTCCTTCTGGCGCTGGAATGTAGTCAAGGATTGTCTCAAACAAAGGCGTCATGTCAACCCCAGTTCCATCTTCTTGCAGTGTGGCGATGCCTGTTTTGGCAGAGGCAAACACAAAGGGACAATCAAGTTGCGAATCGTCCGCATCCAGCTCCAGAAACAGTTCTAATACTTCGTCCACGACTTCAGAGGCACGCGCTTCAGGGCGGTCAATTTTGTTGATGCACACGATCACAGGCAGCTTGAGTTCCAGCGCTTTTTTGAGCACGAATTTTGTCTGGGGCATGGCGCCTTCGAATGCGTCAACGACAAGGATGACGCCGTTTACCATCTTGAGGACACGCTCCACCTCGCCGCCAAAGTCCGCGTGACCGGGAGTGTCGATAATATTGATTTTTGTATTTTTATACATAACAGCTGTATTTTTTGATAATATGGTGATGCCGCGCTCCCGTTCAATGTCATTGGAATCCATGACACGCTCGGCGACTTCCTGGTTCTCGCGAAATACACCGCTTTGCTTTAAAAGCTCATCTACCAGTGTGGTTTTGCCGTGGTCTACATGGGCAATGATCGCAACGTTTCTGACATCTTCTCTTTTCTGAATCATATAATTCCTCCATAATAGATAACATGAGTTTTACTTCTCCTCAAAACTAAAATAGTATAGCACTTGTCTATATTTTTTGCAAGTTTTATAAAAATTTCCAACGAACATTTCTACGGCAAGTCGCATATTACGGCGTATTAATATAAAGATACCTGCCATATATGGGCGAAGCATGTCGAATTTTGTAAAAAAAACTTAAAATTTGCGATAAAAAATGCTTTATTTACTGTATAAAGTAGCATATGATTTAACTACAAGAACGAAGGGAGAATGAAATAATGCAAGAAACATTAAAGACAAAAAATGGGTATCATGAGCAGGTGATTGAAAACAATCAGGTAACTGTGATGGGAGAGGTCGTGAGTGAGTTCTCATTTAGCCATGAGATTTTTGGTGAGGGCTTCTATATGGTCGATATTCAGGTGGCAAGACTGTCTGAGTCCATGGACATTATACCAGTGATGATTTCAGAGCGTCTGCTCGACGTAAATGGGGACTACAGAGGGATGATGGTCGTGGTAAATGGTCAGTTTCGTTCCTACAACAGACATGAGGAGCACAAAAATAAACTGGTCCTCTCTGTATTTGCCAGAGAGATTGAATTTGTGGAGGAGATCAGTGAGAACATCAAAACGAATCAGATCTTCCTTGATGGCTTTGTCTGCAAGGAACCTGTATATAGAAAGACTCCTCTTGGTCGCGAGATTGCGGACCTGCTTTTGGCAGTCAACCGTCCATACGGCAAATCTGATTATATTCCCTGCATCTGCTGGGGGAGAAATGCCCGATACGCCTCGAATTTCGAGGTGGGAGAGCGTTGTTTAGTGTGGGGGCGCATCCAGTCAAGAGAGTACATGAAAAAGCTTTCGGATGAGGAGCTTGAGAAGCGGATCGCCTATGAAGTCTCTGTCAGTAAGCTTGAACTTCCGGAGGAGGACGGGGAGGTATAGCATAAAGAACCTTGCAATATCCTATATGTTATGCTATCATGTTCATATCTGGAAAGGACATAAGGTATAGATCAATGGAAAAAGGTTTAATACAGGTATACAGTGGGGAAGGTCACGGTAAATCTGCCGCCGCCCTTGGAAGGGCTATACAGATGGCAAGTATGGGCAGAGATGTGGTAATCATCAATTTTCTGAAAAGTTATCAGAATGAGGCGTTCTTAAAAAGGATGGAGCCAGAGATCAAAATCTTTCGCTTTGAGAAGAGTGAGGAGGAGTTTGCACAGCTTTCTGACAAACGCAAACAGGAGGAGATCTATAACATCAAAAACGGTCTAAACTTTGCCAAAAAAGTTCTCACAACCGGTGAATGCAGTTTGTTGATTCTGGATGAGGTACTTGGGTTAATTGATAACGGCATTATCACGATCGATGATTTGAGACACATTCTGGAAGCGGGGAGCGAAGATGTGGATATCATTTTGACAGGGATACGACTCAATGAGGAGGTTAGTGAGCTGGCAGATGAGATTTTTAAAATTGAAGTTGTCTGAACAGAGGAGCTTTGCGGCTCCTTTGTTGACGCACAGGGGCTTTCTTCGATTTAGCGGTTGACAGAGGGTAACGAAGGTTATATAATAAGAAAATATAAGAGAAAATTCAGGTAGAGGTTGCGTTCTTTATCAGTACCTTTTATGAGGTGTCAGGCGCTGTTAAGGAGAGGGGAAAGGAAAGGACGCCGAAAGCGGTGAGCCGCCTGAGGGTTTGCTGCTTGGGCATACGGTTAAGAGCTGTATGACTGTCATCAACAGATGGAGAGCTATCATTTTCAGCCATGCCGGCACAGGTCGGCAGATGGGGTTTGTAAGCGTATGATACCGACTGTCTATTGAGTAGACGATCGGTTTTTCTTATTTTGTGTTATTTTTTGTGAAAAGTATGATTATTCAAAAAATAAGGAGGATTACATTATGTCTATATTCAAAGGAGCAGGTGTCGCAATTGTCACACCGATGAAACCAGATGGAGAAGTGAATTACGAGGTGTTTGCAAAGCTGATCGAGTTTCAGATCTCAAACAATACGGATGCGATCATTGTCTGCGGCACGACGGGTGAGGCGTCAACATTGACACATGAGGAGCATATTGAATGTATCCGATTCTGCGTGCAGCAGGTGGCAAAGAGAGTGCCGGTGATCGCAGGGACAGGCTCGAACTGCACTCAGACAGCAATCTATCTCTCAAAGGAAGCGCAGAAGGCTGGTGCGGACGGACTGCTGCTTGTCACACCGTATTACAACAAGGCGACACAGAAGGGATTAAAAGAGCATTACAAGCTGATTGCACAGGCGGTTGACATTCCCATCATCCTGTACAATATTCCGGGAAGGACCGGCGGGGTAAACCTCCTTCCTGAGACTATCGTGTCTCTGTGTGAGGAGGAGCCTAACATTGTGGGGGTTAAGGATGCGACGGATAACTTTATTCAGTATGCAAAGCTGATGGCGCTCGCAAAAGGAAAAGTGGATGTCTACTCTGGAAATGACAATCAGATCGTGCCGTTTTTGTCATTGGGGGCGAAAGGGGTTATCTCTGTCCTCTCCAATATTGCGCCGCAGCAGACACATGATATCTGTGCGAAATATTTTGCGGGCGAGGTTGAGGAGAGCGCCAGACTACAGCTTGAGGCGATCGAGCTGATCACGGCGCTGTTTAGCGAGGTGAATCCAATACCTGTCAAGAAAGCGATGAATCTGATGGGACTGGAGGCTGGCACGCTCAGGAGACCGCTGACAGAGATGGAGGAGGCAACTGCCGCAAAACTGGAGCAGGCGATGAAAAACTACGGTATTCTTTAATAGAGCGTGAAAACAACCAAGAAAATACAAGAAAATACAGATAAAATACCAATAAGAAAGGAAGTAGAAACATGACAAAAGTGATAATGCACGGCTGCAACGGGAAGATGGGGCAGATGATCACAGGAATCATCGCCTCAGACCCTGAGATTGAGATTGTCGCAGGGGTAGATGCTTCCGATCATATCAAGAATGCATACCCTGTATTTCACAGTATTGCAGAATGTGATATTGCGGCGGATGTGGTGATAGACTTCTGTGTATCGCAGGCAGTTGACGCACTTCTCGACTACTGTGTCGAGCGGCAGACTCCCTGTGTGCTCTGCACGACAGGACTTTCAGAGACACAGCTCGCACATGTCGAGGAGGCTGCGGGAAAAGTGGCAGTTCTCAAGTCTGCAAATATGTCTCTTGGCATCAATATGCTGCTCAAGATCTTAAAGGAGGCGGCAGAGGTGCTGGTTCCTGCCGGATTTGATATAGAGATTGTCGAAAAACACCATAATCAGAAGGTCGATGCGCCGAGCGGCACAGCGCTTGCACTTGCAGACAGTATCAACGAGGAGTTTGACAACTCGTATGAATATGTCTATGACAGAAGTCAGGTGCGGGCGAAGCGCACAGACAAGGAAATTGGTATCAGCGCAGTGCGGGGCGGTACGATTGTGGGCGATCACGATGTAATTTTTGCTGGCGAGGATGAGGTGATCACATTTTCACACAGGGCGTACTCTAAGGCGCTATTTGGAAAAGGCGCAGTTCAGGCGGCAAAATTTCTCAGTGGTAAACCTGCAGGCAGATATGATATGAAGGACGTTATCGGATAATTTTGCGGTTTGTATGGAGGCTTCGATGGAATTTCGACCATGTATAGACATACACAACGGGCAGGTCAAGCAGATAGTTGGCAGTTCGCTTGTGGACAAAAATGATAAGGCGGTAGAAAACTTTGTGGCGGCAGCGGACGCAGCGTATTATGCCAAACTGTATCAGGCAAAAGGGCTCAAAGGAGGGCATATTATCCTGCTCAATCCTGAGTCCAGCCCCTATTATGAGCGTACGAAGGCGCAGGCGGTGCGCGCGCTTGGCGCTTATCGCGGCGGTCTTCAAGTCGGCGGGGGCATCCATACGGAAAATGCCGCTTTCTTTCTGGAGGCGGGAGCATCGCATGTGATTGTGACTTCTTATGTATTTTATGACGGGCATATCCATATGGAACGGTTAGAGAAACTGTGTCAGACTGTTGGCAGAGAACATTTGGTGCTGGATCTGAGCTGTAGAAAGCGGGGGGACGATTATTATATTGTGACAGATCGCTGGCAGAACTTTACAGAGGAGAAAGTAGACAGTCAGACGCTGGATACGCTTGCGGGCTACTGTGATGAATTTTTGATTCATGCGGTTGACGTGGAGGGAAAAAATCAGGGCATTGAGGAGGATTTGGTCAGGGAGCTCGGGGCGTGGTCCAAAAG
>CAMWJQ010000216.1 GCA_947174615.1 uncultured Lachnospiraceae bacterium | reverse complement strand
CAGAACCGTCTCCAGAAGCAGCATATAGGACAGAGCAAACGATAAACCCATCACAGCCAGCTAAGAGTGAGCAGTCCCCGGAAGCAGCGCCTGAGCCAGAACAGTCTGCGGAATCTACAATATCAGAAACTGGTTTTGTAAGAACATCGTCCCAGACCGAGCAGCAGGCGCCGTCGGCAGAAGCAGTATCACAAGTTCAGCCGGAATCCATAGAGGACACGAAAGCAGCCGCAGACAGCAGTACCACTGTGCGTGAAGCTTCCGTGCCTGAGGTGAAAGCGGCAGAGGCAGCGCCGTCGCGCGAGGCAAGGAGACCCAATATTCCCAAAAACGAGCCGGAAACAGGCAAGAAGATCATTGTCATTGTCAACCAAAAGCCGATTGTGATGCGGGGCAAACAGAGTTACATGTTTGTGGATATTTTTGACTATATTGATTTTGATACCAGCAGAATGCGTGGTTCAGGGATTGCTACACTTGTAAATGGAAGAGATGCGCAGTATACGCAGGAACTTTACAATGGGGACAAGATTGAGGTTTATTGGAAATAAGCAGCGGAAAAGGAAGATTTATATGAGAATGTGTAGTATAGCCAGTGGAAGCAGTGGAAATTGTATTTATATCGGTACAGATGCCACACATCTCCTGGTAGATATAGGAATTAGCTGTAAGCGGACGCTGGAGGGTCTAGGACAGATCGGGCTTACAGGGAAAGATATCGATGGAATACTGATCACACATGAGCACTCAGATCACATCAGTGGTCTGGGTGTGATTTGCAGAAAATTTGGCATACCAATCTATGCCACAGAAAGGACCATAGCAGCCATTAAGAAAGTGAGTAATCTGGGTGTGATAGAGGACTCACTTTTTCGTGCAGTGAGAGCGGATGAAAAATTTATTCTGAAGGATATCACAGTCAATCCAATGAAGATTTCCCATGATGCAGCGCAGCCTGTGGCATATCGCTTTCAATATGGAAACAAGCGGATGGCAGTGGCGACGGATTTAGGTATGTATGATGACTACACCGTAGAGAGTCTCAAGGGCATGGATGTTCTCTTGCTGGAGGCAAATCATGATATCAATATGCTGCAAGTAGGACCCTATCCATATGCGCTGAAACAGCGTATCTTAGGAAAAAAGGGGCATTTGTCCAATGAGCTTTCAGGGCGGCTTTTGAGCAGGCTTTTACACGATAATCTCAAGACCGTATTTCTGGGGCATCTGAGCAAGGAGAATAATCTTGCAGAACTGGCGTATGAGACAGTACGTCTCGAGATTTCTATGGCAGATAATCCCTATAAACCAGATGATTTCCCTATTTTTGTGGCAAATCGGAGTGAAATGTCACAGTTAGTTGAAATTTAAACAAATATGATGTACTACAATTATAAATGCGTTCACATAATATTCACTGTACTAGACGCAGAACATGAATAAAAATCAGAATAGAAAGAGATAGGAGTCAATCAGTATGAAAAAAACCATTATTACAGTAGTTGGGAAGGACACAGTTGGTATTATCGCAAAGGTATGTACATATTTAGCGGAGAATAAGATTAATATTCTTGATATATCGCAGACCATTGTAGATGATTATTTTAATATGATGATGATTGCAGATATGAGTCAGGCGGTCAAATCTGTCAGCGAGGTTTCGGATAATCTCGACAAGCTCGGTGAAGAGATCGGCGTCATGATCAGGTGTCAGCGGGAAGAAATTTTTAATAGTATGCATAGGTTATAAGCGAAACTTTTAGCAGGAGGATATTTGCGGAAATGATTAATATAAATGAAGTGTTAGAGACGAATAAGATGATCGAAAAGGAGAATCTCGATGTCAGAACGATTACACTTGGGATCAGTCTGTTAGACTGTATTGACTCGGATTTAGACCGTTTGAATGATAAGATCTACAGGAAGATCACGAGTGTGGCAAAGGATTTGGTAGCAGTCGGTGAAACGATAGAAAAGGAATTTGGCATTCCCATCGTCAATAAACGAATCTCTGTCACGCCGATTGCGCTGGTAGGCGGCTCCGCATGTAAGACTGTCGAAGATTTTGTGACAATTGCAAAGACACTGGACCGTGCAAGGAAGGATGTGGGTGTTAATTTCCTTGGCGGTTATTCTGCGCTGGTTTCAAAGGGAATGACAAAGGCAGACGAGCTGCTGCTTCGTTCCATTCCGCAGGCGCTTGCCCAGACCGAGCTTGTGTGCAGCTCTGTCAATCTAGGATCTACCAAGACAGGAATCGATATGGACGCAGTGCGGCTGATGGGGGATATCATCAAGGAAACCGCAGAGCTTACAAAAGATCAGGATTCCATCGGATGTTCCAAGCTTGTCGTGTTCTGTAATGCACCGGACGACAATCCGTTTATGGCAGGGGCTTTTCATGGCGTCACAGAAGCGGATGCGATTATCAATGTAGGCGTCAGCGGTCCCGGTGTTGTCAAAAACGCGTTGGAGAGCGTGCGCGGGCAAACTTTTGAAGTGCTCTGCGAGACGATCAAAAAGACAGCTTTCAAGGTGACACGGGTTGGACAGCTCGTCGCGCAGGAGGCATCAAAGCGACTTGGCATACCTTTTGGCATTGTGGACTTGTCGCTGGCGCCGACGCCGGCGGTCGGTGACAGTGTGGCTGACATTTTGTGTGAGATCGGATTAGAGTATGCAGGTGCACCGGGAACGACGGCTGCGCTGGCATTATTGAATGACCAGGTGAAAAAGGGCGGTGTGATGGCGTCCTCCTATGTGGGAGGATTGAGCGGCGCTTTTATTCCTGTCAGTGAAGATCAGGGGATGATTGACGCGGTCAATGCGGGTGCGCTCACGATTGAGAAGCTGGAGGCAATGACGTGTGTCTGCTCTGTAGGGCTGGATATGATTGCAATTCCGGGGGACACAAAGCCGACGACAATTGCGGGCATTATTGCTGATGAGCTTGCAATCGGCATGGTGAATCAAAAGACGACGGCAGTGCGCATCATTCCTGTGATTGGCAAGACAGTGGGTGACAGTGCAGAGTTTGGCGGGCTGCTTGGTCATGCGCCGATTATGCCTGTCAACCAGTTCTCGTGTGATGCCTTTGTGAATCGCGGAGGCAGGATTCCGGCACCGATTCACAGTTTTAAGAATTAGTCGTAATGACCTGGCGAGTCAGTTCATTACAGCGTAGAATGGCGGATGCCTGACCTGTCAGGCGCCGCCTTTTTTGTTGATAGATACTGTCATAGATATTAGCAGCGTGAAGATCCGCCTGTAGGGACATCCGCGCTGTGCCGTCGAACTGTTTTAAAGCCAAAACAGGCTTCGTGACAACAGGAATAGAGGCGTTGGCTTTGATGGATTTCAGCAAATCTCTTCCATGACTGCTGAATCCGAGGAGCCGCGCATATTGGGTGTAATCACGTTGTTTTAAAGCATCTGCATGCTCCTGTGTCATATCCAGCAGAATATGCATAAGACTGCGGCAGATGCGGGTGTAGGTCAGATTTTTCGTCTTGCACTGCATTGCAAAACCTTCAAAAGACACAAACGCAGGCAGTTGACGGTATAATGTGTGTGAGAGCTGTTTTCCAATGTCATAATACGGCGCGAAAGCGTCTTTGCCGCTGGCATCGCGCAGCAGCTTATACAAAAGAATTTCGGAAAAATCATCACTGTATAAAAAGTCCAGCGGCGACAGCAGCGAGTATACAGTGTCGGGCACATGGGGTTTGACCGCCGCGGCAGATGCGGCGTGACGAAGTGCCGTGCGCAGGGCATTGGCAGAGACAAATTGGTCTGTATCAAGAACGTCTGAGGCGTAGCCTTCGCCTTTTCGCGCGAGCGTCGCGGGCTTGATGGCGCTGTTTCGCTGGAGGAGGGCTTTGACATACTCGATGCCAAGGATATTGTTGGGGGCATTCAAGAGGTTTTCGGTATCTTTTTCGGGAAAAAGTGCAGCGATTGCGCGGGATCGGGCAGCAGGAAAGGAACAGCCCTGTTTCAGATGGACGTTCAGAAGCGACTGGTACTGTATAGACTCGCTCGCGATTAGGCGGGCGCAGTCTTGAATCAGTGATAGATCGCCGGATTCACTGCCAAAATGCAGGGAATCAACCACGCCAAGTTTGTCGATTAGAGACACTGCGCCCTGTGCAAAGTACTCTGCGCTGCCAAGGGCAAAGTATACAGGCAGCTCAAAAACCAAGTCCGCTCCGTTTGCTAGCGCCATCTGGCAGCGCCTGTACTTATCGACGATGGCTGGAATGCCGCGCTGCATAAAATCTCCGCTTAGAACGACGACAATCCAGTCGGCATGTTCTGCCGTGCGGATGGTATGGAGTTGGTATAAATGTCCGTTGTGGAATGGATTATATTCGGCAATGACGGCTGTTACTTTCATATATTTAAATACCTTTCATCATATAAATTCTTGGTGTGGGGACTTGCTAAAGAGGGCGAAGGGGAAGTTAGTGTGAAGAACATTTTATCATATGAATGTTGAAAAGTCACGAGCTTTTCATAAATAGTAGTGAATGTGAGCTTTTATCGGCAGCTGTTCACGGGTCAGAAAATAGATGTAAGAAAGATGGTGAAAAGATGAGAATAGAGTCTATAGGAACAGTAATATCTTATTATCAAAAAAAATATGGCTTGTCACTAGAGCAGGTGTGTGATGGTATATGCTCTCTTAGTACATTGTCACGTCTGGAAGAGGGAAGCAGGTGCGCGGATTCTCTGACAAGCAGCCTGCTTCTTGAGCGTATCGGGAAACAAGTATGTCAGTTTGAACTGCTTTTGAACGATGCGGATTATGAGTTGTGGCTTGCGAGGGAGTCTATTCTAAAGCATATGCAGCACAATGAATATGAACAGGCACGACAGGAGATCGCCTGTTACCGAAAAAGGAAAAAAATAAGTTATGGCATTCACGAACAGTTTTGTCTCTGCCAGGAAGTGTTGATATTACAGGCAGAATGGAAGGAGCGTAAGGAAAAATACCATATCCAGGCAGAGATTTGTGAAACAGCGATGACAGCATTGCAGCTGACAAAACCTGCATTTGTTACAGAACATCAATGGAAGAGCGGGCTTTATACGACAGCGGAAACGGAGCTGATACTTGCGCTGGTTCAATATGGGGGTTATCAAAAGACAGATATTGAGGTAGAGTATATATTGTCAGATTTGTTTCATCATTTAGAATATTATGATACAGATCGCAGAAGACAGAGCTTGGGGAATCAGCTTTTGATGGAATTAATCAGACTTGCACAGTCATTGCAGGATCAGGATAAGGTATTAGCGTATATTGACAAGGGTATCAACTATGTTGCGCAAAGCAGGGAGATTGCAGGGCTGGATCGACTTCGTTTTCTCAGGGCACAGGCATTGTTGATGCTTTATGGGACAGATGCACGGAAGGATGGAGTGAAAAAACAAGAGATTCAGGAGGAATGTCTGATGGCATATAGTATTTGCAGCGTATTTGGTGATTGGCAGCAGATGCATAAGATCGAACAATTTTGTGAGGAGGAGCTGGAATGGCAAATTACAAAGCTGGGGATGTGATTCGTCTGACGAGGAATGCAGTTGGTATGACACAGGAGAAACTGAGTGATGGAATCTGCTCTGTGGAAACTTTGTCGCGTATCGAGAACGGCAGACATAAAATTAAAAGGGACACCTACAGAAAGCTTATGGAAAGGATGGGGCGAGGTATTCACGACAACTGCGCGGTATGTATGGGCAGAGATATGTCTTTATTGGAGGAGTATATATTATTTGAGGATGCGCTGGTGAAGCGGGAATATGATATTGCCAAACGATATCTGGCACATATTTGTGAGAAGATATCAGACTCAGTGGTGGACAGACAGTACTTGAAACGGGTTGGCGCTTTGGTGGACTATGAACTGGGAGAGATCAGCGCACAAGCGTTTTTGCAACAGTTACAGAAGGCTATGGAGATGACGATCCCAGCTTATGAAAGTTATCTTTGGGGAGAGCAGCGTGATAACATTTATCCATACAGGGAGCAGGAGATTCTGATATTGATGGGTATGGGGATTGCATATTATGATATGGGCGAACTGGATAAAGACATTATTATCTATGAGACAATTATACGAAGTTTGGATGCCGGGTATATGGATGAGAAAAACGCTGCGGAGTTGAAACTGATCAATCTGGCAAACTTAGCACGACCGCTTGGCAAACTGGAACGATATGAGGAGGCATTGGCAAAAGCGGAGGAAGGGTTGAATATGGCAGTCAGCCGCGGATATGCACATGCGTTGGTAGAACTTATGATGCAAACTGCAGGGAACAGGTTGAAACTTGCTAGGAGGAAAGAATTTGTCGAAAAGGAACAAGAATTGCTAAATTCAAAAAAAATGATGCGACAGGCATATTATATTGCCGCCGCAAGAAAAGATAAACACAATATAAATCTTATTAAAGAAAATATTAAATATTTTTTTGATGAGGAGATATCATAGAATGACATTCTATTCCGGAAGATAGTTCTGATTCACTACATCGGCTGTACGGCGGACTTGTCGAGAAAATCACAAGCATTAATATAATAGAAGTTATTTTTATGATAAATTTCTTTTTGTGTTTCATTAGAAAAACCTCCTAAATATTTTGATGATTCATCATATCATAGAAATTTTTCATTCACCATGTCAAGCTTGAACAAATAAAAAAGGAAGGGAATGAGCGTTATGGAGCAGAATATTTATACAGAACTCATTTTTAGAGTTGTGCGTGAATCGGAGTGCGTAATTGAGCCGAATAACAGATGTAACAATTGCTAAGACTTTAAGTAATCTGAAACAGGAGCTGAAGATGGTATAGAATAGTTATTTTCAGCTTCTGTTTTTGATTTAAAGAGAGGAAATTAATAATGGGATTTATATTAAAATGGGATATTAC
>CAMWJQ010000215.1 GCA_947174615.1 uncultured Lachnospiraceae bacterium | reverse complement strand
CGACACTTTATTATGATGAATTGAAAGTCGTGACGACGGACAAAACAGAGGTGACAATCGAGGCGCTGGCAAAGGAAGGCATCTGGATTAAGGAGATCCCTGCACAGGTTTATACAGGCAAAGCGCTGAAGCCGGAAGTACAGGTATATGACTACGCGAAGTCTCTGACCCTGAAGAAGGATTATACCGTTAGCTACAAGAACAACACAAAAGCAGGCAAAGCAGATGTTATCATAAAGGGCAAAGGCAATTATGCCGAGACGATCACAGGCAGTTTTACGATTCTGCCAAAACAGGTTGAAGAGCTGACAATCACAGCGCCTGACTACCTGATTTACAACGGAAAAGATCAGAAAATCAACGTGACCGTGAAGGATGGCAAGAAGAAGCTGAGCGCCAAGAATGATTACACCCAGACAATCACCTTTGTTCCTGACGGAGCAGAGCAAGGGACAGAAGTAGTGAAGGCAAAGGAAGCCGGCACATATAACATCAAGATTGCCCTGAAGGGGAATTACGACGGTGAAGTGACAATACCCTGCAAGGTGGTAACAGACAAAGAACTTCTGACCAAGGCGAAGATTACGCTTCCGTCAAGCTCCTTGGAATACAGGGACGGAGAGGAAGTAACATTTGATCCTTCACAGATTATTGTGAAGCTGGGCAGCAGGGTCGTTCCCCAGAAAGCAGAAGATGGCACAGACAACTATAAGATCTCTTATGAGAATCATAGAGAAGTAGGAACCGCAAGTGTCGTGATTACAGGCGAGGAGACAGGGAAATATGTGGGAAGCTGCACCAAGACGTTCACCATCAAGGGAACTCCATTCTCTAGCAGAACAATTGAGATTAGCGGACTGCAGACAAAGCTTCCATATACAGGAAAAACGCTGTATCAGAACCCTGTATTGAGGGACAAAACATCTGGCGGCACACTGGAGAAGAATGTCGATTACAAAATTACCTACACGAATAACCGCGACGCTGGCAAAGCGACAATGATGTTCACAGGTATCAACAGGTACAGCGGGTCGATCAAACAAACCTTTACCATTGACAAAGTGGAATTGACATCGGAAATGCTCCGGCAGGATGCGATGACCGTGAAACAGAACCGCGCAGGAGCGACACCGGATGTAGAGCTTACTTATGAAGGCAGGACACTGGTCAGGGATGCAGACTACAAGCTGACATACACCAACAACAAGAATACGACAACCGGTTCAAGGAAGGCGTATATCAGCATTACAGGCAAAGGAAACTTCAAGGGCAGCTTAAAGAATGCGGTGACACTGACCATCGAGCCAAAATCATGGGACAGCGGCGAGATCAGAGTGGAAGTTCCTGATATGAAGTACAAGGCAAACACCAGAGAGTACAAACCCAATCCAGTCGTGTACGATAACGGTACAAAACTTGTGAAAAACAAAGATTATACGATTGCGTATGAACTCAATAAGAAGGAGGAGATCACACTCACAGACGCAGGAGTACTGCCAGCTGAAGGACATACCGCGAAGATTCTCATCACACTGACAGGTGCAGACTATGTTGTGGAAGGGAAGGAGCCCACACAGCGTTTTGAATTTAGGATTACAGAGAAGCTGATCAACGAGGCGAAGGTGGCGGTTAAACCGGATAGAATCCAGTATTTCAGCCAAGACGGAACCAGACCTGGTCAAGAGGATTTGACTGTTACCTACAAGGGAACGCCGGTGGCAGACGAGGAATATGAGATCGTTTCCTATGAAAAGAACAACCAGAAAGGTAAGGCAACATTGGTAATCGAGGGCAGAGGTTCCTATAGCGGTACCAAGAAGGTAACGTTTACCATCAAACCGAGAGATATGAAAGCAAATTTTAAGGACGCGGTGGAAAAAATCATGTCAGCCATGATGGAACAGATTCAATAACAGGCTGAGGACATACAGGCAGCAGGAGAAAGTGTTGATTACATGAATGTCTGTAAATAAAAGGAGCGGTGCAGAATAACAACTGCACTGCTCTGTGTTTTTATGCGCAGACCCGTACAGAGGAATTATACCGCTGTATGCCTTCTTTAGCAAACTTTCTGAAATGAATCATGTCCGTTATTTCTAAACAAAGTATTAAATACGGACCGAACAAGAAAATTCTGGGAAAAACCTGTTGACAACACAATGGCTTAGGTATATTCTGTTACCAGTAAATACTTTGAAAGTCAAAATATTTGAAAGTCAAAACAAATGGACGAAAGACATGGATATGGGCACAAAGTATTGAAGCAAACAGCAAACAGCAGTAAAAGTAATATTTTATCGAATGAAAGGATGGAAAAATCATGTTAGAAAGAGTAAAAGAAATCATCGAGGAGCAGTTGAATATCGAGGGCGTGGAGATTACAGAGGAGACTCGTTTCAAAGAGGATTTGGACGCGGATTCACTTGATTTGTTTGAGCTTGTGGATGCATTTCAGGATGAGTATGGTGTGGAGATTCCAGCCGAGGATTTAGAGCAGATTACAACAGTAGGTTCCATCATCAAGTATCTGCAGGACAAGGGCGTAGAGGAATAAGATCAACAGACTAAGATAAAAACAGAGGTTTGTATGAAAACAAGAATAACAGAAATCTTAGGAATAGATTATCCCATCATTCAGGGCGGAATGGCATGGGTCGCTGAGCACAACTTGGCAGCGGCAGTCTCAGAAGCCGGAGGACTGGGAATTATCGGTGCAGGCGGTGCGCCGGCAGCGTTCGTCAGAGAGCAGATTCAGAAGGTAAAAGAAGTGACTGACAAGCCGTTTGGCGTGAATATCATGCTGATGAATCCAGAGGCAGATGCGATCGCGCAGGTGGTGGTTGACGAGGGCGTCAAGGTGGTCACAACAGGCGCTGGCAATCCGGCGAAATACATGGAGATGTGGAAAGCGGCTGGCGTGAAGGTTCTGCCCGTTGTGGCAAGCGTTGCGATGGCAAAGCTGATGCAGCGCGGCGGCGCAGATGCCGTTATCGCAGAGGGCATGGAGAGCGGCGGACATATTGGCTCCATCACGACGATGGCGCTTGTGCCGCAGATTGCAGATGCGGTGGAGATTCCTGTCGTGGCAGCGGGCGGCATCGCAGACGGCAGAGGATTTGCGGCAGCTTTTATGCTCGGTGCGGAGGCAGTGCAGATCGGCACCCGCTTTGTGGCAGCGACAGAATCTATCGTACATGAGAAGTACAAGGCAATGCTGATCAAGGCAAAGGATATCGACTCGGCAGTTACAGGCATGACGACAGGGCATCCTGTCAGAAGTATCCGAAATAAAATGACAAAAGAGTACTTAAAACTCGAAAAAGAAGGCGCAGACTTCATGGAGCTTGAGAAGCTTACGCTCGGTTCGCTCAGAAAGGCAGTCATAGAGGGAGATGTGGTGAACGGCACTGTCATGGCGGGTCAGATCGCAGGGCTTGTCAGGAAAGAGCAGCCGTGCAGGGAGATCATTGCAGAGATTATGGAGCAGGGATTCGCGCTCCTGAACAAAACATTCTGAGAATAGATTAGAATTTAACAGGGTCAACGGATGCGGCAGCCTGCGGTATGCGGGCTGGCTGTATCACTAAGAGAGGCAGAGAATGAACAAAATAGCATTTATTTTTCCGGGACAGGGTTCACAGTATGTGGGCATGGGAAAAGATTTTTATGACACTTATGAGGAGGCAAAGAGCGTTTATCAACTGGCAGGCGAGGTGTCCGGACTTGACATGGAGGCGCTTTGCTTTACGGAGAATGATAACCTCAATATCACAGAGTACACACAGATCGCGATGCTTGCCACAGAGGTAGCAATCCTAAAGGTGCTTGAGTCCAAGGGAATCAAGGCAGATATCACCGCAGGGCTGAGCCTTGGCGAGTATGGTGCGCTGGCAGCGGCAGACGTGATGGATTTGAAGGATTTGTTCTACATTATCAGAAAGCGCGGCATCTTTATGCAGGAGGCGTATCCGGAAGGCGGCGCCATGACGGCGGTGCTTGGGCTTGAGAGTGACAGGATCGAGGAAATCTGCCGTCAGACAGAGGGCATTGTAACCATCGCAAACTACAACTGCCCTGGTCAGATTGTCATCACGGGCGAGGAGCAGGCAGTACTTGCGGCGGCGCAGGCATGTTCGGAAGCCGGTGCAAAGCGCTGTGTGCCGCTCAAGGTCAGCGGACCATTTCACTCCGCACTGTTAAAGGGGGCAGGAGAGAAGCTTGAGAAGGAGCTAATCGGCATCCGGCTTCGCACGCCTTCCATTCCATACATCAGCAATGTGGACGCGCTGGCTGTGGTGGAGGCGGCGCCCATCAAGACGCTTTTGAAGAATCAGGTGTCTAATTCCGTGTGCTGGCAGCAGACAATCGAGAAAATGATCGCGGACGGCATAGACACCTTCATAGAAATCGGACCGGGAAAATCGCTGAGTGGATTTATGAAAAAAATCAACAAAGATGTACAATGCATGAATATAGATAAACTGGCAGACTTGGAGAAAGTATTGGAGGCGTTATCATGTTGACGGGAAAAATCGCTCTTGTGACAGGCGCAGGCAGAGGCATCGGCAGGGAGATTGCGCTCGCGCTGGCAGCAGACGGTGCGACGGTGATCGTAAATTACAATGGTTCAAAGCAGAGCGCGGAGGAGGTTGTCGCTGAGATCATTCAAAAGGGCGGCAGCGCGGAGGCGATACAGTGCAATGTCTCTGATTTTGCGGCGAGTGAAGCATTTGTAAAAGAAGTGCTTGACAAGTATAAAAAGGTCGATATCCTCGTGAACAATGCAGGTGTCACGAGGGATAATTTGATTATGCGTATGACAGAGGAGGACTATGACGCAGTTCTGGATACGAACTTAAAGGGCGCCTTTAATATGATACGGCATCTATCGCGCGGCTTTATCAAACAAAGAGGCGGGAAGATTATCAATATTTCCTCTGTAAGCGGCGTGCTTGGCAATGCGGGACAGGCAAATTATTCTGCGTCGAAGGCAGGATTGATCGGACTGACGAAAAGTGTGGCGCGGGAGTTTGCAAGCCGCGGGGTCAATGTCAATGCAGTTGCACCGGGCTTTATCGACACGGACATGACCAAAAATATGACAGAGGATGCCAAGAAGGCGCTGAACAGCATGATTCCTATGGGAAAGATGGGAAGCACAAAAAATATTGCGGATCTTGTCCTGTTTCTGGCAGGTGACCGTTCGGACTATATCACCGGGCAGGTCATCTGTGTGGACGGCGGCATGTGTATATAGGTCTATACGATATAGATTGGAAAGGGTAAAAGTATGAAGAGAAGAGTAGTAGTGACAGGAATGGGCGCAATCACCCCGATTGGCAATGATGTTGCTTCTTTCTGGAATAGTGTAAAAGAGGGGAAAATCGGTTTTGCGCCGATTTCCTATTTTGATACGTCAGACTATAAATGCAAGCTGGCAGCGGAAGTCAAGGGCTTCAATGCCGCTGATTATATGGATAAGAAGGCAGCGCGCCGCATGGAGCCGTTTTGTCAGTATGCCGTTGCGGCTGCAAAGGAAGCGATCGAGGACGCAGGTCTTGACATGACCAAAGAGGACCCGTACCGGGCAGGCTGCGCGGTGGGCAGCGGTATCGGCAGCCTGCAGGCGATGGAGCGGGAGCATACCAAGCTTGAGGAGAAGGGACCTTCCAGGGTAGCGCCGCTTCTGGTGCCGCTGATGATTTCCAATATGGCAGCAGGCAATGTGAGTATCGCATATAATCTCAAGGGCAAGAGCATCAACGTGGTGACGGCGTGTGCCACAGGCACAAATTCGATCGGCGAGGCATTTCGGACGATTCAGTACGGCGACGCGGAGATCATGGTGGCAGGCGGGACAGAAAGTGCGATCACGCCAATCGGTATCGCTGGCTTTTCATCCTTGACAGCGCTGTCTACCTGTGAGGACCCAGCGCGCTGTTCCATCCCGTTTGACAAGGACAGGAGCGGATTTGTCATGGGTGAGGGCGCCGGGATAGTCGTGCTTGAGGAACTTGAACATGCAAAAGCGCGCGGTGCGAAGATTTATGCAGAGGTTGTGGGATATGGCTGCTCGTCAGACGCATATCACATCACTTCTCCGGCGGAGGACGGCGCAGGGGCAGCGGCAGCGATGCTGAGCGCGGTGAAGGACGCAGGGGCAGCGCCGGAGGATATCACTTATATCAATGCGCATGGCACGGCGACACACCACAATGATTTATTTGAGACGAGGGCGATTAAACTCGCGTTTGGTGAGCACGCAAAGGACATCAAGATCAATTCCACAAAGTCTATGGTTGGGCATTTGCTCGGAGCGGCGGGGGCAGTGGAGTTTGTTGCCTGCGTGAAGGAGATCGAGGAGGGTTATATACATCGCACGGTCGGACTCATGGAGAGTGAGGAGGAGATGGATTTAAACTACTGCAAGGAGAGCAGCAGTGAGGACATTCTTTATGCACTCAGCAACTCATTGGGCTTTGGCGGACATAACACCAGCATCTTAGTAAAGAAATATGCGGAGTAAACCAAACTAGAATAGCCTCCTGGAATCGTAATAGGACGAGTTATCAGGAGGCTGTCAGAAAGAAAAAGGGTGACACAGATGTCAGTTTATACAGCGAAGGAAATTATGGAGATTATCCCCCACAGGCATCCGTTTATGCTGATTGATACCATCGAGGAGCTTGAGGAGGGCACAAGGGCGCTCGGAAAGAAGTGCGTGAGCTTTAACGAACCCTATTTTGCAGGGCATTTTCCGGGCAATCCGGTTATGCCGGGCGTTTTGATCGTGGAGGCGCTGGCACAGGTCGGGGCGGTCGCCCTGCTTGGACTTCCAGAATGGAAGGGCAAAACTGCGTACTTTGCAGGAATCAACAAGGCGCGTTTTAAACAAAAGGTTCTGCCGGGCGATGTGCTGATGCTTGAGACCAAGAT
>CAMWJQ010000214.1 GCA_947174615.1 uncultured Lachnospiraceae bacterium | reverse complement strand
CATTGTATCAATGGGAATTTTTTGGGAAAAACCGAAAATGAACTTTCTCTGGAAGAAGTCAAGAACATAATTCGAAAATTAAAAAATGCAGGAGCCGATCGTGTTCATCTTTTGGGCGGGGAACCTTTGGCGCGAAGCGATATTATGGATATATTTAATTGTTTTGAAGAGGAAGGTTTGAGCTTTGGTTTTAATACAAACGGTTTAAAATTAACAGATACTAAAATGCGGGAAGCCATTATGAAGTTAAAGAGTCTGCGAAATATTGTTGTTAGTCTGGAAGGACCAACGGCAGAGATCAATGATAAGATTCGAGGGAAGAAAGTATTCGAAATAACCAAAAAAAATTTAACGGAGTTAGTTAATTTTAAGAGATCACATACTCTTAATAATTTAACACTTTCAGTAAATACAGTTGTAAGTCAGTTTAATATAGAGTATATTATAGATATGGTTAAGTGGTGTCAAAATATGGGGGTCGATGAAATTGGATTGCTTCAGTTTCTTGCGGAAGGAAATGGTGCAAAGATCGATGGGACGATTACGCCTGAACAGGAAGTTGATCTGGTTAAAAAAATTGCAGGAATATATGAGGATATGAAAGGAAAGATCAAAATTGTACCTAAGTTTACATACCCATTGGCACGCAAATATGCAAAAAAAGTACTGCATTTGGATTTCTCAGAATATGGTCATTACTGCGGAGCAGGAGAATCCTTCTTTTATATGAATAATAGCGGAGAATTATATCCATGTGACAGGTATATGTGTAGAATGACCGAGTTGTGCAGTCGTGAGAAACTTGTTCTTTCTAATGAGAATGCTGATTTTTGGGACATTGTGTCACTGCCCGGGTTTGAGGAAGTATTTGAAAAATCAGAAGGAAAAGATGCATATAGGAAGTGTGAACCATGTAATCAATGTGAATATCTGCGAAAAAATTGCTATCCCTGTCCTGTTTATGCTTCTGGACAGAAGATTCAGGTTCAGGCTTGCAGAAAAATGATGGAGGAGATTAAACGTGTACAGAGTAAATAGACCCCTTAGAATGGTTGAAATAAACAATAATATGTATTTATTGTCAGTTCCCAGGATAGGGTTGCGTTTTGAAATAAATGACTATGTGGCAGAGCTGCTTGGTTTTATGCAGACGAAAGGAAATTTTGATTTTTCAGCAATTGAGGAATATATGGAACGAAGACATATTTGCAATACAGATGACTACAAAGTACTTGTGAGACAGATGACTGACATGAAAGTGCTTGTGGAAGAGTGAGGAGACGATGAAAATGAAAACGCAGTCACGGGTTAAATATAAACAGCTTGTAAAGCTGTTTGAAAATTTACGTCAGAAGCAGATTAGGCTTCTTTTGGCAAGCATTTTGGCAGATGGATTAAATCTTTACATGCTCTTTCAGATACAGGGGTTTGTCGATCTGGTGACAGGAGGAGAAAACTTCGAGAAAGTACTGCAGATTTTTCTCTGGATTGTGTTGATTGGAATATTGTTTTTGATAGCGCAAATTTATCAGGCAAATGAGTGGCAAGTGTTTCGGCATACGGTTATCAATCAGATGCGGACAATGATGTATCGCAGGCTGCTGACTTGGAAAGCAGCTTTTTTTGATAAACGGACAACAGGCGATATCGTATCATCAGTAATGGAAGATGGCTCGATGATTGCGCAGAATGCGGGGATTAGTATTCTGATGCTGATACTTAATCTTTTTAAGTTGATTGTAGTAGCAGGTGTTTTGCTTTACGAGCATATGGTGATGGGATTCGCTGCAATTATTGTTTGTGCAGCCTATTTTTTTGTAAATAATCTGATTAATAAAACGACCAGGGAGCGGTATCAGGAATTTTCACAAGAGGAAGCAGATTTGACTCAGCATGTATCAGAGGATACGAAAGCAGTGCTGGAGATTAAGATGTTGAATGAGAAGCCATATTTTAACCAGAAATTTGAGAACCATGTATGGGAGCGCTATTTTAAGGCAGTGAAAAAAGTGATACATATTGATACTTGTTCTACGGCGGCGATCAGTGTTATTTGTGTGCTGTTTCCGTTATTGATGGTGCTTATGGGGGGAATATTTCTTTATCGTGGGGAAATTACAGTTGGCACAATTATATTATTTTATACATATTCACAGGAAATGATAGAACCACTGCGCAATCTTGCTGATTTTTATCGAGGCAGACAGAAGGCGCTTGGTTCTGCAGAGCGTATTTATGATTATCTTTTTACCGATGAAAATCAAGGAAAAACGCCATTGAATATAGAAGGAACAATTGACTTATCAATTGATATCAATCGGTTTGCATGGGCGGACAAGACGATTTTACATGATATTCATGAGACATATCAGGCAGGTGACTGCATTTTTGTCAAAGGAGACAGCGGCGCTGGAAAGACAACACTCTTGAGGCTGATTTGTGGTTTTTATTCCATACAGGATGGTGAAATCTGTATCAACAACAAAGCGGTTGATATGATACGAGAGGAGAGTTTGTTTGAAATAATTAAAATATTATTTCAGGAGCCAGTTATTCTGGAAGGAATATTGCGTGAGAATATTACGCTTGGGAAGGAGTATTCCGACGACGAAATTATGAAGGTGTTGGAGAGTGTTCAGTTAAAGGAACTGGCTCAGGAGAGAGGTCTTGGATATTTTATTACAGAGGCGGGAAAAAATTTGTCAGGAGGGCAAAAACAGCGGCTTGCATTGGCAAGAATATTGATTCGCCGACCAAAGATTTTGATTATGGACGAGGCTACAAATGGTCTGGATGCTGATACAGAGGAACTTGTTATAAAGAGCGTTAAAAAGTATATTGGAGAGAGCGGCAGTATACTGATTGTAACTTCACATAAGGAAGCCATGCAGCGAATATGCAATAAGACGCTTGTTTTGGAACACATATCGTAAGATATTTCAAATGATTGACTGATCTGCGTCATGAGACGCGCAAGGAGTATTAGAAACATGAAATCTATACTACAGTCCTACAAAGGAATGTTTCGAAAAAAATACATAAAAATCTATCTGTTATATATGCTCTTTTTCATGGTAGACGGTCCAGTGCAGAATATGCTGCCCGTGCTGTTGGAAGAGAAGGGGCAGCCCGCGCGCTATTACGGCTACCTGCTTGCGCTCATCAATGCCTGCTGTGTGGTCGTGCCGGGACTGGTCAGTATCCTGTCTGTCAAGTACAGTGCCTATCGGGTGGCAGCAGTGGCAATGATTGCCGCCATTGTTACCGGGTGCATGGCTTTCGGCGTGAACCGGACATATTTGCTGATTGGGATTCTGGTCGTGCTCGCCTGTGCGCGGACAGGATTTAACTATTCACTTGGAAATGATATCAACTACGAGATTGAGGACGATCACCGGGGAAAATACTTTGCAGTCAGGGATTTATTCCTGTATGGAGGCATCTCGCTGGGATTGTTTCTGGGCGGACAGTTCGTCAAGCTTGCCGATGTCAGCGGAATGTACGCGGCGGCAGGTCTGTTGTATGTATTGCCGCTCATCATGATATTTATCGTCTATCGTGAATGCGGCGGCAGGAAGGACGGACAGAATACGGACAGCGATGAAGAGGACGAAACAGAGGAACGGGTTTCATGGCGCGTTTTTCGAAATATTGCAGGCGATAAAAAGTTCTGGTCTTACATGATCGTCAAGTTCTTTGCAAACATCTATGGGGTGGCAATGGAATATCTGCCGCTGTATGCCCTGACAATCGGAATATCTGTGCCAAACGTGATGTCGATCTTTTCGTTCATGACGCTGTTTAATGCAGTGGGGGCACTCTTTGTCAGCCATCTGGGAGACTTGAAGGGCAGAAAGTGGTTCTATGTCTTTGATATTGGTTTTGACGCGCTTCCGGCAATGATTTTTTTGCTGTCGCAGAACGTGCCTCTTTTTGTGATCGGAATTATCCTTTCTATGGTGAAGGATGTCTTTGCGTCGGTATCCTTTGCCTATTTTTATGATGTTTTTGATGACCACAACGGGACGATTATTCTGGGCATTGTCGAATCCTTCAGCAGCGCTGTCGGGATTATCATGCCCGTGGTGATCGGCTGGGTGTGGGAAGTTTCGCCGCAGCTTGTGTTTGGCATCGGGGCTGCGGGATGCCTTTTGTCCGCAGGCGTTGCCGCAGTGTTTCTGCCCGATAAAACAGCCTTCTGGACAGAAGATTCAGGTTTGCAGAAAAATGATGGAGGAGATTAAACGTGTACAGAGTAAATAGATCCCTTAATGACTGACATGAAAGTGTTTGTGGAAGAGTGAGGAGATGATGATACAATGATGAATGCCCTAAAACAATTGATTCAGCAACGAGGGTATCATCTATAAAGTTGTAAAGTCGTGGAAATACAAATAATAATTGGTCTTAATAAAATCTTAAACATTTACCCAATTGGAACTTAACATTATATCAGCTATACTTTATACGATGCAGGGAACAAAACATTCTCCTGCTCAATTGAAAAACGAACCGGGGAGAGAGAACAATGTACAATGTACTGGTGTGTGATGATGAGAAGGATATTGTGTCGGCTTTGCGAATTTACCTGACGACCGAGGGGTATCAAGTGTACGAAGCCTACAATGGAAAGGAGGCTTTGGAAGTGCTTTCGAGAGAGGAGATCCATCTGGTGCTCATGGATGTCATGATGCCCGTGATGGACGGAATCACAGCGATGGTAAAGCTGCGGGAGCAGAGTAATGTGCCTGTGATCATGCTGACGGCAAAGAGCGAGGATACCGATAAAGTGTTGGGACTCAATATCGGTGCAGATGACTATGTGACAAAGCCGTTTAATCCAGTAGAGCTTCAGGCGAGGGTGAAATCCCAGCTCAGAAGGTATATGCAGCTAGGCAGCGGCATAATGACAAATGTGGGGGAAACGCTTTCGATCGGTGGGATCGAGCTGGATGACCGAACCAAGGAAGTGACGCTGGACGGTGAGAAGGCTGCACTGACGCCGACAGAATATGATATCCTAAAACTTCTCATGGAAAACCCGGGAAAGGTTTATTCTCCGTCACAAATTTATGCTGCTGTGTGGCATGACAGTCCTTATGGCACAGAAAATACAGTGGCAGTCCATATCAGGCATTTGCGGGAAAAGTTGGAATACAACCCAGCAGAGCCAAGATATCTGAAATCTGTCTGGGGACGGGGTTATAAGCTGGAGGAATAGTTGGTGTCGCGAAAAGAAGTGGAGATAAGGAATTGTTAAGAAGGGTAAAAAGGTGATGTTTTGGTGAAAAAGTTAAGAGAGTCCATGTTCGCAAAATTTGCTGCGTGGGTAATGTGTATCGTTTCAGCGATGGGATGTGCGGTGCTGGGAGTCTGTGTCATAGTACAGATGATGGAAGGATCGACACGTTCGGAGATGTTAAAAAATGCTTATGAGAGTGTGAATGCAGATTATTCGATAGATGTAATCAATCATCTTGATTTTAACCAAAATAACTATGGGGAATATCTGCGCAATCAGTATTTTAAGTGTGGTATTATCAACTCAGACAGTCTCAAGGACATCAATTTTCATAGTCGGAATTCATATCTGGAAACAAATCTGACAGACAGTGAGCTTGAGAATTTGGACCCGGATCAGTTGTATCTGTGCAGGGTTTTTAGAGATTATGACGGTTATCGGCACAATATGATAATGGGGTATTATGGCGATTATAATGATATTGCGGTGCTGGATGGCAGGGAGTTGGACAGTCACTATTCCACATGGGAATATTTGTATGCAGACAGAATCTGTTTTGATACAGTGAAAGGAATCTTTTATTACCGCGCAGAGGGCAGTTATTACCCAGTGCAGAATGTATCATTATGTTATGATGGCACAGAGGGAAAAATGATATACAATTATCAGTATGATTTTGGCAAAAGAGGATATCGTCTGAACGAGAGGAGACAGGGAGATGGTACTGCGCGGGCAGATAAATTTGCTTCTGCAGAATCTGTAGAAATAGAAGAGACATTGCAGAAAGCAGAATCAGATACATTAGAGCAAATGACAGAGCCGGCAGCGCAGAGTATCAAGACAGACCCTGTCGAAGAAATCCTTGGCAGCAGTATGAATACAGGAAGCATCGTTAATTTGGCAGCGTTGAACGATACGGAGTTCAATTACAGTAATTGGGGAAAGATACTTCTTGACAATATTAGGAGTATCCAAGGAGATGAGCTTACACTGATCGATTCTGACAGCTTATCTGGAAATCTATTTGTCAGCGAGCCGGGGTATTATCTCAACGAGGATTTTACACTTGTCGTTGAGAAAGAGACTTTGACAGAGAGCTATTGGGTAGTATCCATCGTGCCGGATGCTGTCCCAGAGGAGCTTGAGGGAAGCCAATACAATCAGAAGGGCTGGCTGGTGGATGCCTATTATGATATTGTAGAGATGGGACCATTACAGGGGTTTGTCATCAGCCTGCTCGCGATGTTGCTGTCATTTGCTTTTCTTGTCTATGGGGCAGGACACCGTAGGGGAGTCGATGGGATTGTACTCACGATGATTGACAGGATTCCGATTGATGTGTTTAGTATCGCTATATTAATTGTAGAAATTGTGCTTTTTTTAATGGGAGTTTATGTGGTGAATGAGGGAGGACTGCCATGGTATGCCAAAGTCTGTATAGGGATGTTTGGGATGTTTATCGTCGTGATGGCAGTATTTGCACTCATGTATGTACTGAGCTTGTGTACACGGTTCAAGGCTGGAAAATTGTGGCAGAACAGCATCTGCTACCGTGTGTATAGCTGGTGCCGTGACGCGATTAGATACATTATTTGCAATGTTGATTTGGTATGGAAAGCAGTACTTATCATTGGGGGAATCTCCTTTGTGGAGTTGTTAATTATACTCAGGTTTAATCTAGTGTTCTGGCTTCTGGGCAAAATGCTGCTCTGTGCGGT
>CAMWJQ010000213.1 GCA_947174615.1 uncultured Lachnospiraceae bacterium | reverse complement strand
CCTCAAACGCTTTTAGATAGGCTTCCGCAGCTGCTGGGTCTGCTTTGCTCTTATCCACTGGCAGATGAAACAGCGCATTTACTTTTGTATAGTTCTCATTGCGGCTCATTTCTCCAGTTCTTTCATCATAGACATACGCATCTCTGTCATAAAAAGTACCAGAGTTTACGCCTACATAGATACCTCTATCCGCAAACATCTCAATATTGTCCATATCCAGAATCCGATACTGGACTCCATTGTTGACAAACTCCGTATAACTGCCGTGCATACTCATCATACTGTACATACTGGGATCCAGTCCGCGTATATAATGGGAGGCAAAGAAACACGCTTCTCCATACTCGTCAGAACTTGTGTCCGGCATCGGTGTGCCATCAGTACGCTCAATCGTTATAATCGTGTAAATTCTGTCCTCAAGCACTTCCCCTTTCCCAGTTTTCATCAAAAAGTCGCTGATATTCTTACCAGCCGCACTCCCTATCAAAGTAACCTTGTATCCCCCGCTTTCCTGCGCCTCATTCACCAGTATTGCATCCTCGCTGAGAAATGCCTTTTGCAGCGCATTATCATTTGTCTCCGTCGCCACCTCCGCCGGACTGAGATACTTGTATACTGCCAGTGTTGTGCTGGAGCATAGTATCAGTATACACGCTGTAATCAGCGCTGCCGCGGGAATTCTTCTCTTGTATCGTACCTGTTCCTGTTTCATATCCTGTCTCTCCTTCACCTTGCGAAGAATCTGGTCATTCAATTTCTTATCCGGCAGTTTCGTCGGAACCAAAGCCTGTTCCAATAATGAATCTAATTTATCTTTCATTAAAATCCTCCATTCCTGTCAAAGTTTGCGAATTTGCGTCTACACAAATCTGCCGTGTGAAAATAAATTTTTACACCAGCCCCTTCAACTTTTCCCTTAGAATTTTCTTTGCCCTGTGCACTCTTGTCTTTACCGCGCTCTCGGAAATTCGCAGCATCACTGCAATATCCGCCTGCGATAATTCTTCCATATAAAATAAGAGAATCGGAATCCGATACTTGTCTGGCAGATTATTGACAGCCTCCCGCACCATCCGGCACTCTTCTTTGGAAATGATCAAATCCTCCGTCAACTGCCCATCCATGGGAATCATCTCTGCATTTTCATCCAGCGATACGCGAACTCCCGCAATCCGCTGCCTCACAGACAGTGTTCTCTTATAATTTCGATAAAGGTTGAACGCGACACCCATCAGATAACTTTTCGGATTGGTCTTAATAACCAGTTTTTCACCCAGCTCATACATTTTGAGAAACGTATCCTGATACAAATCATCCGCCTCCTGACGGTTCCGCGTCACACAGCAGCAAAACGAATATAAATCCCTGCCGTATGTATCCATATAAAATTCCAGTTCTTCCTGTTTCATTGTTCTCCTCCGGTATTTAAACATTGGCAAACGTGCAAAGACGTTACCTATTGGATATCCATGGCACTGTGTCGTACCGGGTCAGGGACTTTTAACTCCCTTCATTTATATAGGGTAACAGCCACGCAGAAAGTTTCAAAATATTAGAATGAAACGCAAAAACAGGGAAACAATCTGAAGCATCAGTGATTTCCCTGTTTCTTTCTTTTTATACAATTATTATCCAAAGATTCCCCTTAATGAATCTGTCACGTAATTCAAGAAGCGCTTTGCGCACTTTTTTCTTACTTCCCTAATTGGAACACCCCTTCAACACGGTTGACAAGTTGCTCCAATTCTATTGTCCCATCATTGATGATAGAACAATAATTTTGCTCCATGCATTGTTTTTGGACCTCTACGGCAAACAAAGCATCTCTGTCCATCCAGTTTGAAAACGCTTTCTCCTGATCTATACAACCTGCCAATACATAGGGAACCCACTCTCTTTTGCTGTAATAAAGGACTTGAAATTCCTTAGATGGCGTCATTGACACATATCTATCCTTGGTAATACGAAATCTTTTCATCAATTCTGGCAAAAATGCCGCGCCTTCCGTAATCACGTTATCCGCTTTCAGCTTCTCTAAATCCTCCCAAATAAAAGCAAAGATCTCTTTATAAAATATAATTTCCTCTCTGCACTGCAAAGAGGGCTCTCTCATCCAAATCTCCTCCGCACTCATAAGGGTTTGCTTCTTACAAATTTCATACCCTTTCGCAGCACCCATCTGAGTATATTTATCCAGGAAATCATCCACCTTAAAATAATATAAATCATATTTTGCTGCAAGAAGCTCTGCCACTGTACTTTTTCCGCTGCATGGCGAACCTCCTATATAATATATGTTCATCCGCTCCCCCCATCCTACTAAATATTTTTTCCTAATCATGCCCGTAGGCGTCCTAGAGCGTGTTTGAAAAATACTCTAAGAAAAGAGACACTTCTTATAAAAAAGTGCCTCTCTAATCTATGCTGTATTCTTTATTAATTCAGATTACTGCTGTGCTACATCCTTCATAGAGAAACTGATACGTCCCATCTTATCCCTTCCAAGACACACAACCGTAACGACATCACCTAATGTCAACACATCCTCAACATGGTTGATGCGCTCCTTCGCAATCTTGGAAATATGAACCATACCTTCTTTTCCAGGTGCAAACTCAAGGAATGCGCCAAACTCCTTGATGCTTACTACCTTGCCCTTGAATATCTGACCTGCCTCAAAATCTGTCGTGATAATTTTAATTATCTCACATGCTCTGTCCATCATCTTCTGGTCTGTGCCGCAAATGCTCACAAATCCATCATCTGAAATATCAATCTTTACCCCTGTCTGCTCAATGATTGTATTGATCGTCTTGCCTCTCTGACCAACCACATCCCCAATTTTCTCGGGATCAATCTTCGTCTGAATAATCTTAGGCGCAAACTCGCCGACAGTCGGTCTAGGCTGACTGATACATGGAATCATAATCTCATTGAGAATATACATTCTGGCATCCTTTGTCTTGGCTATTGCCTCCTCGACAATTGGTCTGGTCAATCCATGAATCTTGATATCCATCTGAATCGCTGTGATACCGTCTTTTGTGCCGGCAACCTTAAAGTCCATGTCGCCAAAGAAGTCCTCAAGACCCTGAATATCTGTCAGTACAATATAATCATCATCCGTCTCACCTGTCACCAGTCCGCAGGAAATACCTGCTACAGGCTTCTTAATCGGTACACCAGCCGCCATCAGTGACATAGTAGATGCACAGATCGATCCCTGTGATGTAGATCCATTGGATTCAAATGTCTCCGATACAGTACGGATAGCATAGGGGAACTCTTCTTCTGACGGAATCACAGGTACAAGCGCTTTCTCAGCCAGCGCACCATGTCCGATTTCACGTCTTCCTGGTCCTCTTGACGGTTTTGTCTCTCCTACAGAGTATGATGGGAAATTATAATGGTGCATATACCGTTTTGCAGTTTCATTCTCGTCAAGACCATCAATCTTCTGAACCTCTGACAATGGCGCCAGCGTTGTTACAGTACAAATCTGTGTCTGTCCGCGTGTGAACATCGCTGAACCATGTACCCTTGGAATCAGATCAATCTCAGCCGCAAGCGGACGAATCTGTGTGACTGCACGACCATCAGGACGCTTATGATCTTTTAAAATCATCTTGCGCACAGTCTTTTTCTGATACTGATAAATTGCCTCTCCCAGAATGGCAAGCCATTCTTCGTTCTCTGCAAACGCCTCCTCAAGCTTCTCCGTAATCTTACGAATATTCTCTTCTCTTACTTGCTTTTCATCCGTAAAGACAGCAACTTCCATCTCTTCTGGCGGAACAATCTCTTTAATCTTTGCAAACATCTCCTCAGGAATCGCACAGCTTGTATAAGAATGCTTTGTCCTTCCAACCTCTGAAACAATCTGATTGATAAACGCGATAATTGTCTGATTAATCTCATGACACTTATAAATCGCCTCAATCATCTTGTCCTCCGGCACTTCATTGGCGCCGGCTTCTATCATGATAACCTTTTGGCTTGTAGATGCCACTGTAAGCTGCAAATCACCATTTTTCCACTGCTCCTGATTCGGGTTTACCACGAATGCTCCATCCACCAGCCCCATCTGTGTCGTCGCACATGGACCGTCAAACGGAATATCAGAAATCGAAGTAACAATCGCAGATCCAAGCATTGCAACCAACTCTGGACGGCACTCTGGATCAACGCTCATAACCATATTGTTCAACGTCACATCATTTCTGTAATCCTTCGGAAACAGCGGGCGCATTGGTCTGTCAATCACACGGCTTGTCAGAATTGCATTCTCACTTGCCTTGCCCTCTCTCTTGTTAAAGCCTCCCGGAATCTTACCCACGGAATAAAGTTTCTCCTCGTACTCCACAGAAAGCGGGAAGAAATCAATGCCATCTCTAGGTTTTTCTGATGCAGTGGCAGTACAGAGCACAGTTGTGTCCCCATAATGCATCAATGCCGCCCCGTTTGCCTGCGCTGCCACTCTTCCGATGTCAATTGTCAATGTGCGCCCTGCAAGCTCCATACTATAGGATTTATAGGACTTGTCTTTCTTTTCACTAAATGTCATGTATTCCATACAATCTCAATTCTCCTTTTCTATAAATAACTCCTATTTGTCTAACAAACATTCTTCAATTACACACGTTCATTCCTGCTATCCTGCAAAAATACCGCCTGAACAGAGCCTGCCGAAACTACTGAAAAATTCACGATTCTCTCATAAACTTTTCAGCGGTCTCGAGCCAAACTTCCATCCAAGCCCTATCATTCCTTAAAGGCACTAAAACATATAAACCTTGAATGTATATAAAGGAGCGGATATTTCCGCTCCTTCAAACACATAAGGAACTATTCAAAAATTACTTTCTGATGCCAAGCTTCTCAATAAGCGTACGATATCCTTCGATATCAGTCCCCTTTAAGTAGTCAAGTAAACCACGTCTCTGACCAACCATTTTCAAAAGACCGCGTCTTGAGTGATGATCCTTCTGATTATTCTTCAAATGCTCAGTTAACTCCTGAATCCTTGCCGTCAAAATTGCAATCTGTACCTCCGGCGAACCTGTGTCTCCGGGCTTTCTGCCATACTCAGCGATAATTGCCTGCTTTTTTTCCTTAGAAATCATTGTAAAAATCCTCCATTTTAATTCAATCTGTAAACCGCAGTATACCAAGTCTGGGTCGGAGTGTCCCGACACTGGGTATCCGCTGTTATCGTGCTGCATAATCCTAGCACACTTTGATAGTATATCACACGCTCTCAGATTATGCAACACATATTTTTTCTCAAAAATTCAGATCAAAAATTCAGATGAAAACTCAGTTACGAATGTCTCTCTGAAAAAGAATATCCTCTGCCAAACGGAAAGAAGCTGGTACAGATAGATTTTCTTCGTATACGGGATATCTAATCTTTCTTTTTAATCGGAAGCCAGATTTCCGTATAATAATTTTCGTCGTTTAATCCATCGGGGTACTTGTCCAGCGCGTCGTACATCTCGACGCAGCACCCTGCTGCAAACTCATAATCACGCAGCGCCGGAAGCCATTCGGCAAATATTTTTTCTTTGACTCCATGCAAAGCCTGTGGAAGCGCACCCTTACAGGGGAAAACCGCCCATGTGTACGCCGGAATGGTCCGCACAACAAATCCCTCCGGAATCTCCACAGACGGATTGTAAACATCCGCAATCAGATATTCAAAATGTTCATTTCCCATCTGAGGGTCTATGTTGATCCCGAACATTCCGCACACATACTTCCCTTTTCCTGATGCGTAATGTTCCTGCCAGAATGCCGGAACATCCTTACTCGCATTTTCATAATCAAACACCTTCAATGCCGCCAAAACTGTGAAAGCCTCTTTGTCTGTAATTCTGTAATCCATCGCATAACCACCTTTCAATGATATTGTTAACTGCAGCGGTGCGAATGCCTTGAGCATGGTTTTGTCCCTGCGCGCTGTTGACGGTGAATATCCATGAAACCGTGTAAATGCTTTCGTAAAGCTATCGGGAGAATCGTATCCGTATTTCATGGCAAGCGCTGTCACGGTGGCATCGCTGCCAAGCAGCTCCTCCCCAGCAAGCGCCAGCCTGCGGTTTCGGATATACTCCGTTATGGAATATCCGCACAAGATGCTGAATCCCTTGTGAAAATAAAACGGAGAAACATTGACGTGCGCAGCCACATCATACATTGTAATCTCTTCCGTAATATGATTTTCAATATAACTGACCGCCTCTCTGATTGCCTCTGTCCATTCCATACTTATGAGCCTCCTTCGCTGTGATTACAGTATACAAGTGTTCCATCATCATGTCCCGACATTGTTTGCTCTCTTTTGTCTATAGACCCTTTTTTATTTCTAATATTTCTGACACCACTTTACAACGCTTTTTATAGCACGCAATCCCATACCTGTATTCATTGTAACTTTTTAAGCTATATCTGTAAAACGAAATCCTTGTTCCTGGGCAGATCATTGACTATATGTCTCTTCCTTGATATACTAAAAATACCTTTTTACGACTTCGAACAAGAATATGATAATAACAACAGGAGGTTATGATTTTGTATTTCACATCCACACAATTAAAATTATACAGCGATCAGGAGCTGCTTCCATCAGAATATCAAGGCAGGTTAAAGCTGCCACAGCCCTACTGCGATTTTATGAAAACCTACGGCGTTGGGACATACAGCGGGGTGATTTGTATCGATTCCCCTGATTTTCATGTTCTGGACAATTATTCAGCGTATGATTTCTGGCAGCACGAAAATGCACCGATTACGCGGGAGCAAATAGAAGAATGTGCTGTGATTGGAAATAGCATTGATGGTGATTATATCGCGATTCATCCAAATCTGGATGGGTACATCCTATTGCCCAGACATTCCGATACCATATCATTTTTTCCATATAGTGATGAATCTTTCATTGATATCGTATGCAAAATAGCAC
>CAMWJQ010000212.1 GCA_947174615.1 uncultured Lachnospiraceae bacterium | reverse complement strand
AGTCTGCTGCATTCTCTTTTTATTCCTCTTAATCTGGATCTGATTCTTTTAATTCATCGTCATCAGCAGCAGTCTCTGTACCAGCCTCGTCAGCAGTAGCAGTCTCTGTGCCAGCCTCATCAGCATCAACAGTTTCTGAAGGTGTTGTCTCAGGAGCAGCTGCGTCTGTATCAGGAACTATGGACTCCTCAACAGGAGCAGTAGTCGTATCAACAACGTCTGTCTCAACAGGAGCAGTTACATCATCTGTTGATGAACCGCATGCTGTAAGCATTGCTGCGCCTAATGTAAGTGTCATAATTGTAGCCAAAATTCTTTTTTTCATAATAATTCTCCTCCATGTCGCGCAATAGCGCGTGCACTATGTAGTGCGAAAATAATTTCAGGAATAAGTTTTTGTTATGCATTCCTGTTGTGCCTTACAAGTGATTATTATACATATATTTTTGCAAAGGTCAATAGAAAAACAAACACTTTATTCATTTTATAGTTCCTTTATATTTACCCTTCATTTACAGAATGTTCACAAAAAATGTGAAAAATTACAAGAAAGCTTGCTGAAATATAGTAAATATGCCTTGAAACAGCTTCTTTATTTCATCGTATCCTCTTGATGATAATAAATGATACGCTCTGGTGGGATCTCGATATTCTCAACGAAGGGTCCTGGTTCCGGCGTTGGAACAGCAGTTCCACAGCTGGGGCAGAATGACGCAGCCAGCGCAACCTCAATGCCGCAGTTCGGGCATTGCTTTGCGCCTTTTACGGAGATGATTTCTGATTTCAGGCGGTCAATTTCAGCGTATGCATTCGACACCGCAGTGTATTTTTCGTCGAGCGCCGTATCGGGGAACAATTGTCTTTTCTCATAGACAGTCTTTCCGATTTCGAGACAGAGCTTATTGATGATATCTTCCTGTGTAGAAATCTGGCTGTTCAAACTGGAAATTCCGGCAGCCTCTTTTGCTTTTCTTGCAATCGTGGAACCTACTTTGTTGATAAAATCCATCAAATCTCCTTTTCCTAGAGCATGATGATCGTTATTGTTTACTTATGGTATGAAATGCTGTATGAGAACAATAACTGGGTGACATAGATGCTCTATTTTAATATAATATATTGTGCAAATCGATCTGCACCTATATAATAAAATATGATGACACAGCGTATAAAAGACGCGCCGGGCACGGATGACGGACAATTTTGATATAGAAGCGTTTGAATAAATGAGTTTGAAAAAAGCATTTGAGATAAAAAATTGTAAAAAGAAATTGAAAAAAGCATTTGAGTAAAAGCAATTGAAAAAACATTTGAATGAGATGAAAAGGAGACAAGGAAATCATGTCAGTGAAGATTTTTGCGATGACCCACAAACAGTTTGAAGTGCCTGCCGACCCTATGTATATCCCCCTGCATGTCGGGCATATACATGCCAGAGAGAAGTTTGGTTATACAGGCGATGACACAGGCGACAATATCTCGGATTTGAATTGTTATTATGCTGAGCTTTCCGGCGTGTATTGGGTATGGAAAAATTTCAACGAGGCAGACTGCGTTGGGATCTGCCACTATCGGCGGTTTCTCACAAGCGAGGAGGGTTATGCCTTCACAGAGGCAGAGTACGAGCGTATATTAAGCAAATATGATATTGTGACGACAAAGCAGTTGGAGCTGCCCGGCTCTTACAGAGACGGTTTTGCTGCGCATCACAAGGTAGATACGCTCGATGAGACAGGGCGTATTATTGCGGAGCTGTATCCGGCGTATTATGACACATTTGTCAGTTTGGTGCATCAGAACAAGACATATTTTGGTAATATCATGGTGGCAAAAAAGGCGCTTTTTGATGCGTACTGTGAATGGATGTTTGCCATCCTTTTTGAACTGCAAAAGCGCATTGATCTCACGTTTGAGGATGAATATCACAGGAGGGTCTTTGGATTTATCTCGGAGTTTTTGTTGTATGTATGGGTGACAGCAAACCGTTACAAGGCATATGAATGCAGGGTTGCCATCATTGGAGAGAAGAAGGAAACCAGTGAGGTGACGGCAAGGATGGCGGAATTTTTTGAGAAAGGAGATGCTGCCGGGGCAAAAACATATTTTGAGGCAGTCTTAAAACAAAGACCAGACATTTTGATGGAGGCATCGGACATCAATGGGGAGTGCAAGCTCTGTCTGCAGGCAGTATCGACAGCAAATTTGGAGCTCTCAGCATATGGGCACTGTTTTCTCGACCACATTCATACATATGCAGAGATCATCCAATACTTTAGAGGGCTAAACAGCATCGCGTCAAAGGCAGTCCGTGCTGTGATGACAGCGCAGGAGGCGCAGTGCCAGACTGCAAAGACAGCGTATGTTCAGACGATTGAGGAGAAAAGCTGCGGCGCGTCCGCAGATGGCATGACAACATGGACGACAGAGCTTGCACTGCGCGCGGCAATCCGCTTATATGCGCCGAATCAGGACAGTGCAGACAGGGCATTTGCGTATATTTCAGACAGGTAAATTTTCTTTGTGTGGTTTGGTACTTGGGTTCGATGGACGAGTTTTAACAGGAATGTCTGAAATGTAAAAATTAGCACTTGTAATAAGGCTTGATTTAGCATAGAATAATTAGTGGGTATGCACAGAGGGGTCCTGAAAGGGAATGTGTGATATCCATGATAAAAAGGAATAAAAATAAGAAGAAGCAAAATAGTAAAAAGTATCTATGTGTCGTGTGTGTTCTGATCTTTGCGTTGCTTGATCCGGTACTGCTGTGCGGCTGTGCATCAACGCGGGATGAGGTTGCACTTGAGTTGGCTGAACCGGAAAGCACAGTGTCCAAAAGTATGACACAGATGTCAGAAATAGAGGCAGATACGAAAACGCAGATGCAAGAGATCGAGATGCCAATAGCGATAGAAAGTGCACCACGGCAGGTGTATATCTATCTCTGTGGCGCAGTGGCGCTGCCCGGTGTCTACTGTCTCGCGGAAGGCAGCCGTCTCTATGAGGCGGTGGAGCTTGCTGGCGGATTGACACAGGAGGCAGACGAGAACTGTCTCAATATGGCAAGACAGATCACAGACGGAGAACAGATTGTGATTCTCACGCTTGATGAGGCGGCATCACTCAAGGAGGCGGGGGCATATAAATATCCGACAGAAGCTGCTGCACAGGCATCAACCCCGCAGGAAGCTGGTCTTGTCAATATCAACACTGCCACAGTGCCAGAACTGACATCTGTGTCAGGTATCGGCGAGAGCAGGGCAAAGGCGATTGTTGACTACAGGGAGAAATACGGCAGATTTGGCAGCATTGAGGACATCAAGAACGTAGACGGCATCAAAGATGGACTTTTTTCGAAGATAAAGGATAAAATAACAATTTAATATTTTAATGTAATGTCAATGGGAGATTCTAGTGATGGGAAAAAAGGTTTTGGTAGTAGATGATGAGAAGCTGATTGTAAAAGGACTTCGTTTTAGTCTGGAACAGGATGATATGGAGGTCGAGTGTGCCTATGATGGAGAAGAGGCGCTTGAGATGGCAAAGCGTAAAAAATATGATCTGATTCTGCTCGATATCATGCTTCCAAAACTGACAGGGCTGGAAGTCTGCCAGCAGATCAGAGAATTTTCGGATGTGCCCGTCATCATGCTCACGGCAAAGGGCGAGGACATGGACAAAATACTTGGACTCGAGTATGGAGCTGACGATTATATTACCAAACCATTTAACATACTGGAGGTAAAAGCGCGCATCAAAGCAATCATACGAAGGACTGGCGCAAAGACTAAAGAATCCGTGGATAAAAAGGCTCAGATTATCGAGGCGGGTGACTTGAGGCTGGACTGCGAGGGCAGGCGTCTGAATGTAAAAGGTAAAGAGGTCAACCTTACAGCTAAGGAATTTGATGTTCTGGAACTGCTGGTGCTCAATCCCAATAAGGTCTATGGCAGGGACAATCTGCTGAAACTGGTGTGGGGAGAGGATTATCCCGGCGATGTACGGACAGTGGATGTGCATATCCGGCGTCTGCGTGAAAAAATTGAGCCAAACCCAAGTGAGCCAAGGTACGTACACACCAAATGGGGTGTAGGATACTATTACAAATAGGGGACTATTATAAATAGGAGAAAAACGTGGGAAAGCTTTGGGAAAAGATGAAAAAGGGAAAAGCTTTTACAAGCTTTAGAAGTCTAAAGACGAGAATGTTTTGTATGATTATGGCAGCGGGGATTGTGCCGTGTATCGTGCTTCATTTTGGCATTCTTGAGCGCTATCTGGACAATACGATTGCGACGAGGACCAATGAAGTGCAGACGCAGGTAAAGATTATCGCGGATCATTTGATTACATACAATTATATGCTTGACAGCAGCAGCGAGGTCGTCAATGCAGAGCTTTCACAATTGTCGAATCTCTATGACGGCAGGGTGCTGATTGTCAACAGCGGTCTGAAGATCATCAAGGATACCTATGCTGTCAGTGAGGGAAAGATTATTATTTCTGAGGCGATCATCAAGTGTTTAAAGGGGGAGGGCGCATCAGACAGTCTGAAGGATGCAGGATATATTGAAATTGTTGTGCCGATCGAGGAAAAGTTTGAGGGCAAATCCCATGTGCTGGGGGCAATGCTGACCAGCGTGTCAACGACGAGTATTCGAAGCGGTTATGAGTATATTCAGAGCAGGGCATTCTTGCTGGAGCTGCTCTCGATGGTGGTGATTTTTGGCATTGCCCTTCTGCTGAGCCGCAAGATGTTAAAGCCTTTTGAGAAAATTACAGATGCGATAAACGATGTGAAAAATGGCTTCACAGATGAGGAGATCAGCGTCACAGATTATATCGAGACGGAGAATATTGGGGATGCCTTTAATCAGATGATGGGCAGAATGAAAGTGCTGGATGATTCCAGACAGGAGTTTGTGTCCAATGTGTCCCATGAGTTGAAGACACCGCTCGCCTCCATGAAGGTGCTGGCGGATTCGCTGATCACACAGGAGGATGTGCCTGCGGAGCTGTACCGTGAGTTTATGACAGATATTGCAGAGGAGATTGACAGGGAAAATAAAATCATCACAGATTTGCTCTCGCTTGTCAAGATGACAAGGACCTCGGCTGATATCAATGTCGATACGGTGGACATGAATCAAGTATTGGAGCTGTTGTTAAAGCGGCTGGGACCCATCGCGTCAAGGGCGGAGGTCAAGCTGATCTTTGAGAGCCGCAGACCGGTGATTGCAGAAGTGGATGAAGTCAAGCTCACACTGGCACTGACAAATCTGGTTGAAAATGCGATCAAGTACAATATAAAGGGCGGCTGGGTGAAGGTGATACTTGATGCGGATCACCAGTATTTTTCCGTTGAGGTATCCGATTCTGGCATAGGTATTCCGCAGGAGTCGATCGAGCATATATATGAGCGTTTTTACAGGGTAGATAAATCCCATTCAAAGGAAATAGGCGGTACAGGATTAGGACTTGCCATTACCAAGAGTGCGATTCTACGGCATAGAGGAGCGATCACAGTGAGCAGTGAGGAAGGAGTGGGGACTATATTTAACGTCAAGATTCCGCTCACGTATATTGCACAGTAGTAATTAGAACATGTTTGGCAGACAGTAAACATGTTTCAAACATGCTCGTGAGGATTCTTAAGGTATATTATTAAATAAGATAAGAAAGGCGGTAATATGGTTTTAAAGCCTTCAGGGAGATATCGCAGGTTTCTGCTTCTGTTTGGAATGCTGTTTCTTTCGGCGCTTATCATGATCGGATGCAGCCATTCAGAACAGAAGGGGACAGCCGTCGATATTTCTTATCTGAATAAAAAAGAGACGAAGCTTGTGGCAGAGACGCACTATCTTGAAAGTACGGACACGAAAGATATGATTGTGGAGGTTCTGACACTGCTGTGTTCCGTGCCGGATAACAAGGAATTAAAGGCAACGCTCACAAGCGGGATTAATATTATTACGTACTCCTATGACGGGGAGCAGGTCATAGTGTCCCTCGGAGAGAAATACAAAGAACTCTCGGGGACTACAGAGGTATTGACAAGGGCAGCGCTTGTCCGGAGCCTGACGAATATACCAGATGTAAACTATGTGATGCTCACAGTCAATGGAGAGTCTCTGACAGATCTGTCGGGGAATGCAATTGGCGCTATGACAGCGGACATGTTTGTGAACAATGCCGGAACGCAGGTCGAGAAGGTCGAGAGTAAGGTGACGCTGCGGTTGTATTTTGCCAATGAGACAGGGGATGGGCTTATGGCGGTGAACAGAGAGCTGACGCACAATGCCGATCTGTCGAATGTACCGATGGAAAAGTTAGTCGTGGAACAGCTCATCAGCGGTCCGGCAAGCGACGAGACTTTTCCGACGATCAGCCCAGATACAAAGCTGGTGAACATTACGGTCAAGGACGGTGTGTGTTATCTGACATTTGACAGCGCGATGCTCACGGCAGTGAACAATGTGACAACGGACGTGACAATTTACTCGATTGTCAATTCTCTAGTGGAGCTGAGCAATATCAATAAAGTGCAGATTTCGATAGATGGGAATAAAGATGGCAAATTCCGGGACAAGTATGAGGCGTCCACTATCTTTGAGAGAAATCTGTCACTGGTTAATTAGCATTTAATAAATTTGTATTATACATAGAAAGGTTTTAATGAATGAGGAGACCACTTTGCTGCGTCTGTGTGGCATTTGTGGTGACTGTGTTCTTATATTTACAGATAAATCCCACACCGGCGCCCAAACTTAGCCTAGAAGAGGGCAGTAGAGTGACTTTGCGGGGCAGGGTCGTGCACAAATACGCGCAAGAGGATGTATTGGTGCTGCAGTTGGACCAAGTGAGCGCATCGAAGCCAGGGGAAAAAATAGAAGGCAAAGTTCTGTGTTATATTGAGCAGAAGGAGCGCGGCATTACACCAAAAGCAGGGAGTATCATTGCGGTGGAGGGTAAAGT
>CAMWJQ010000211.1 GCA_947174615.1 uncultured Lachnospiraceae bacterium | reverse complement strand
AGTCGCCCACATCTCAATTCCCATATAATCATAACAAATTTTCACTGCCGGATATCCATTGACCTCACACCACTTGACGGCATACATCGCCCCCAGCATTTCCCCTGTGACATTGCGCAGCGCCAGCGATTCCGGGTTCTCACCGTTTCCAGACTCACGGATAATCTCCCCGTCCGGCATTTGTAGAACACAGCCAAAAGAGTATCTGCCCAGCTCCTTTTGAAAACTGCCGTCAACATAGGCGATGACGGTCTCCTCACTGCATCCATTGAGATTTTTCATTTCATTCATTGGGCTTTGTATTGGATTTGAAGTTCCGTCCAGATATGCCTGTGCCTCCTCTTCCGAAAAAAAGCTCTTGTATTGTGCGCCTGAATATCCATCCACGACAGCCTTGCATGCATCCCATGTCTGAAAGATACCTGTTTTTTTTCCTTTTTTCACAGCGTAAATTTTTTTCTTTGCCATGTTTCCTCTTTTCTTTTCATTTTCGTTGTCAGTCACAACAACGGCGACAACACTTTCAGCGCCGCCTGCATCATCTTATTTCCAAGCGGTCTTTTCAACCAGTGCGCCAGATCCATCTCCTCACATTCTTCCAGCGTCCTGAGAAAATCCTCCTTCATATCCTTGACTGCCTGCATCTCACTCAAAAAGACCCCACACTCATAATGCAGATAAAAGCTGCGATAATCCGTATTGATCGTACCACAGATCGCACATTCATCATCCGCAATCACATTTTTGGCATGAATAAAACCGGGCTTGTATTCATAGATGTGCACACCTGCCTCCATTAGTTTTCCATAATTAGACACATTGACCATATAGACATACCACTTGTCATAAATCCTTGGCACAATAATACACACATCTACCCCGCTCTGTGCCGCGCTGGCCAAATCATCGCGCATACTTTGGTCCAGGACAAGATAGGGTGTTGTGATATAGATATAATCGCGCGCCTTGTTAATCATTCTGGTGTAGGCGCCCTCTGTCGGATTATGTGGATTCCTGTGGGGACCGCCCATAAACGGCTGCACATATCCCTCCTGAAAAACACGAGCCTGCGGTTTGTAGTCTGCGTCATTTATGACAACATTTTTATTGACAATGCGCCACATATTTAGAAAAAAACAGGTAAAACTGTACACACCGTCCCCATACAGACGGATTCCGGAATCCTTCCAGTGCCCAAACCGTTCAATATAATTCGCATACTCATCTGCAAGATTAAATCCGCCTGTATAGCTGATATTACCATCTATAACAGTAATCTTCTTATGATTTCTGTAATTAAATGACATGCGCACCATATCGCGGTGAATCGGATTAAAAATGCTCATCTCGATCCCACGGCTTTTGAGGTCTCTGCGAAATGCCTGCGTGTTGATGCGCAGCGTGCCAAAATCATCAAACAGCAGCTTGACTTCGACGCCTTCCCTGACTTTCTGTGTGAGCACCTCCAAAATATCGCGCCAGACCTTTCCCTCTGAGACGATAAAATATTCCATAAAAATAAACTTTTTTGCCTGCTTGAGATCGTCTAACATCGCCTGAAGCACTTTCTCACCCAGACCAAAATATGTGGCGTGGGTATTGTTATAAATCGGAAATCCTTCTTTTCTGAGATACCGGCTGATCTGCACCTTATTGGGATGCTGCCGCTCCAAATCCTGAACAATCTCCTCGTCCTGCCTGAGACTTTTGACCATCTGCGCATCTATTTCACGCGACCGCTTGAAATAACTGGAATTGACGCGCTTGCGCCCCCACATAAAATACAAAAAAAGACCCGACACCGGCAGAACGAGTATAATCACAATCCAGCTCATTTTATAAGATTCTGCATTATTCACAAGCGCAAACACCGTTATCACGCTCACGACTTCAAAGATAAAATACACAATGATTGAATATCTCATCAAGTACATTGCCAAAATAATCATCAAACCAATTTGTAAAAAAAATGAGATCCCTACAGTGATGCCTCTTATAATTCCATAATACTTACTTCTCACGATACCCATTTCAATTCATGTCCTCTCCACAGGTTTTTTCAAATTAAGGATATATTTCTATATTTTAACACGATTTTATATATTTTCAAGAAAATCTACCATAAATATTCATTTTCTGATACACTGGTTCTATAAACATTCTATCTCAGATATTCTATTCACGATTTGAAAGAGGGATACTTTCATGCAAACTACCATTGACCAAAAACTTTTTTCAGAAGCATGTTCTAAAATGATCGGCGCACTCCAGGGTCAGAATGGCATCGGTACACTGAGAGAAAAAACGATACACAGCGTCCTAAAATACTATTATGCCCCAGATTCTTCTTACCATGAGATTAAAATCGGTTCTTATGTCGCTGACATCTGTGTAGACGGTGAGATTTTTGAGGTACAGACTCGCAATTTTAATACCATGCGCGACAAACTTGACTTTTTTCTAAAAGAGCATGATGTGACAATCATCTATCCAGTTGCGCACACCAAGTGGCTGCTGTGGCTTGACACAGAGACGGGAGAGCTGACACCCAGACGCAAATCCCCCAAGACTGGGACAATCTATCAGATCATACCAGAACTATATAAAATCAAAATGTTTATCAGCAATCCCCGGCTGCACTTTATTATCAGTTTGATTGACGTGGAGGAGACACGTTATCTCAACGGCTGGAGCCGCGACAAGAAGAGAGGCTCCTCCCGCATGGACGGAATCCCTGTAGGCATCTACGATGAAGCGCGCATTGACACCTTTGAGGACTATACAATTTTCCTCCCCGATGCGCTGCCAGAGACGTTCACATCAAAAGATTTGGCAAAAGCGGCAAAAATCCCGCCAAACAGCGCAGGCACTTTATTAAATGTATTGTTGGAGACAAAGATTATCAGCCGCGTCGGCAAAAACGGTCATAGTTACCTGTATCAAAAAAAAGCATCCGGAAAATAATGTTTTATTTTCCGGATGCCCTTTTCACGCACAAATTATTTCTTATGTTCTTCCAGTGCCTTATCCTCTGGCACTTCATCCTCAAACGCTTCATCAAGGATCACTGCCTCCCCCTCAACAGGTTCATCCACCACCTTGTTCAGCGCCTCATCGACATCCTCAAACTCTTGTGTACCGTCGGAAAGCTTTTCCCGCACTTTGGCAATCTTGGCAACCTTCACATTCTCATCATCAAGGTTAATGAGTTTCACGCCGGAAGTATTTCTGCCATAAATCGAAATATCGCCTACTGGAATTTGTATAATGACACCTTCTGTTGTGATCATCATAATCTCATGGTCGTCATTGACACCCTTAATACCGACCACATTCCCCGTCTTTTCTGTGATACGATAACACCGAACCCCTTTGCCGCCGCGCTTCTGCACCGTAAATTCATCCAGCAAAGTTCGTTTACCCATACCCATCTCCGACACAATCAATAGTGCATCACCCTGTGTGTCAAGCTGCATCCCAATAATCTCATCGCCATCATCGAGATTCATGCCAATGACGCCCATCGCATTTCTGCCCATCGCGCGCACATCCGTCTCCTTAAAGCGAATACACATTCCATACTTTGTAATCAGGAAAATTTCGGAGTTTTCATCTGTCGCCTTCACCTCGATCAACTCATCATCATCACGCAGCGAGATTGCCGCCAGTCCGTTCTTGCGCACATTCGAAAATTCCATAATCGGCGTTTTCTTTGTAATTCCTTTTTTTGTGACCATAAACAGATGCTGACCCTCTGTAAATTCACGAATCGGGATCATCGCAGAGATCTTTTCTCCGGGATTTAATTGCAGCAAATTCACGATTGCCGTTCCTCTTGCTGTCCGCCCCGCCTCCGGGATTTCATAAGTTTTCAGCCTGTATACACGCCCAAAATTTGTAAAGAACATCAAATAGTGATGTGTCGTTGTCATCAGTAAGTCTTCAATATAGTCGTCCTCAATCGTGGACATTCCCTTGATGCCGCGCCCACCCCTGTGCTGGGTCTTAAAATTATCAACTGTCATGCGCTTGATATAGCCTAAGCTTGTCATGGCAATGACTGTATTCCCGCGTGGAATCAAATCCTCCATGTCGATCTCAGATTCATCATAGCCGAATTTCGTGCGTCTGTCATCTCCATATTTGTCCGCGATCAAGTTAATCTCTGTCTTAATGACACCGAGCAGAAGTTTTTCATCTGCCAAAATTGCCTTGTACTCCTCAATCTTTTTCAAGAGCTCAGCATGTTCCTGCTCAAGTTTTTCACGCTCCAAGCCTGTCAATGCACGCAGCCTCATATCCACAATCGCCTGCGCCTGTACATCTGTCAGACCAAACCGCGTAATCAATCCTTCCTTTGCCGCCTGTGTGTTGGCGCTGCCTCTGATTATGCGGATCACCTCGTCAATATTGTCAAGGGCGATCAGCAGACCCTGTAAGATATGGTCTCTCTCTTCAGCTTTATTCAGATCATATTGTGTCCTTCTGGTGACGACCTCCTCCTGATGTTTGATATAGTATGTCAATACATCCTTGAGGTTCATCACCTTAGGCTGATTATTCACAAGTGCCAGCATGATCACGCCAAAACTATCCTGCAGCTGTGTATGTTTGTAGAGCTGGTTCATGATCACATTCGCATTGACATCCTTTCGAAGCTCAATGCAGATGCGCATACCTTCCCTGTTGGACTCATCGCGCAGGTCGGTAATGCCGTCAATTTTTTTATCTTTAACAAGCTCCGCAATCTTCTCGATTAAGCGTGCTTTGTTCACCATAAAGGGAAGTTCTGTCACGATGATACGGCTTTTTCCGTTTGCCATCGTCTCAATATTGGTCACACTGCGAACCCTGATCTTGCCGCGCCCAGTGCGGTAAGCCTCCTCCACGCCGCGCGTTCCCAGGATAATGCCGCCCGTAGGAAAATCCGGTCCTTTCACAATCGGCAGAAGTTCCTCAATCTCTGTGTCTCGATTTTCCTCTATGCGGTTGTCTATCATCTTCACAACTGCCGCAATGACTTCCCTGAGATTATGCGGAGGAATATTCGTCGCCATACCGACGGCAATACCCTGTGTACCGTTGACAAGCAGGTTGGGATAACGGCTTGGCAGCACGACTGGCTCTTTCTCCGTCTCATCAAAGTTCGGCTGAAAATCAACTGTATTCTTGTTGATGTCCGCCAAAAGCTCCATAGAAATCTTACTCAGACGCGCCTCTGTGTATCGCATGGCAGCCGCACCGTCCCCGTCCACCGAACCAAAGTTACCATGTCCGTCTACAAGTGGATAGCGTGTAGACCACTCCTGCGCCATATTGACCAGCGCGCCATAGATAGAACTGTCGCCGTGAGGATGATATTTACCCATCGTATCACCGACAATACGCGCACTCTTTCTGTGCGGTTTGTCAGGACCATTGTTCAGCTCAATCATAGAGTAAAGTACCCGCCGCTGCACTGGCTTCAACCCGTCCCGCACATCTGGCAGGGCACGGGAAGCAATGACACTCATGGCGTAGTCTATATACGACTTTTCCATCGTCTTCTGCAGATCCACTTCCTCAATCTTGTCAAATATTGTATCGTCCATATATAACTCCTATTCTTAAATGTCGAGATTTTTTACGAACTGGGCATTTGCCTCGATAAACTCCCGTCTTGGCTCTACCTTATCTCCCATCAGTGTAGTAAACGTAAGATCAATTTCAGATTCCGCCTCCTCGTCCATAGAAACCTTTAACAAAATACGCTTCTCAGGGTCCATTGTCGTATCCCAGAGCTGGTCTGCATCCATCTCTCCAAGTCCTTTGTAACGCTGGATTTTATTGTTCTGGTCACGCCCTACCTGGTCAAGAATTGCCGCAAGCTCCTCATCGGAATACGCGTACCATGTCTTTTTATTCTTTTCAAGTTTATAGAGAGGCGGTTTTGCCAGATACACATGTCCCTTCTTGATAAGTTCCGGCATAAACCGATAAAGAAATGTCAGCATCAGCGTCGCAATATGCGCACCGTCCACGTCGGCATCTGTCATAATGATAATCTTGCCATAGCGAAGCTTTGTGATGTCAAAATCCTCGTGAATCCCTGTGCCAAACGCGGTGATCATCGCCTTGATTTCCGCATTGCCATATATTTTGTCAAGACGTGCTTTCTCTACATTGAGAATCTTGCCGCGAAGCGGTAAAATTGCCTGCGTCGCACGGCTTCGCGCCGTCTTCGCGCTGCCGCCGGCGGAATCGCCCTCCACGATAAAAATTTCGCAATTTTCTGGATTCTTGTCGGAACAGTCCGCGAGCTTACCTGGCAGCGTCATGCCGTCAAGCGCTGTTTTTCTGCGCGTCAAATCCCTTGCCTTTCTGGCTGCCTCCCGCGCACGCTGCGCCAAGATTGATTTTTCACAAATTTGTTTTGCCACTGTTGGATTCTGCTCAAGATAATAGGTGAGCTGTTCACTGACTACACTATCCACCGCACCGCGGGCTTCACTGTTTCCAAGCTTCTGTTTTGTCTGCCCCTCAAATTGAGGATCTTCAATCTTGATCGAAACGATCGCTGTGAGTCCTTCTCTAATATCATCACCACTCAGATTTGCCTCACTGTCCTTCAAAAGCTTTGCACTGCGCGCATAGTCATTAAAAGTTTTTGTGAGTGCATTGCGAAATCCCGCAAGATGCGTACCGCCTTCAGGTGTATTGATATTATTGACAAAGCTGTATGCGCTCTCTGTGTAGGAATCGTTGTGCTGCATTGCAACCTCAACATACACATTGTCCTTCTTGCCCTCAAAATAGAGCACATCAGGATAAATCGGCGTCTTACTCTTATTTAAATACGTCACAAATTCACGGATACCGCCCTCATAATGGAATGTTTTCTCTATAACACCCTCCTCATGACGCAGATCCCGTAATATAATTTTGAGATAATTCGTGAGAAATGCCATCTCTCGTATTCTCTGTTTCAGAATGTCATAATCAAAA
>CAMWJQ010000210.1 GCA_947174615.1 uncultured Lachnospiraceae bacterium | reverse complement strand
GATCTTGCTTGGGTATTAATGCTTTTTGCGGGATTAAATTCAATATCAGTAAAATAATTATAACTTGAAATTGTGTTGATTTCATCGGATGTGAGGGATTGTCTTACAGCGGCAATATAAATAAAATCATAGAATACCGTTTTGGGAATGAGAGGAAAATCCTCATTTTGATAACGAAACGCTTTTAAATTCCCAGAATGATGCAGCCGTTCATCGCGCTTGGCTTCTTTCGGCAGCACATCTAGTAAATCGAGATAAGGACCACCATTTTCAAAGACTTTCGCACTCTGAAAAATATTCTCAAGGGTATAGTTGTTTAGCCGGAGATGGAACGCACTCAGTTTGATGCCAAGCGCCTCTTTGCTCTTCGTGCTGACCTCTAACGGGTTTGCGTCTGCATCTGCTGCTAAAATCGCATCGTGCAGACTTTTAATAGATTTTTGTTTTTGCGATGCTGCAAAACCAGAAAACCATTCAAATGAATACAGCTTGCTCTCAACTTTTCCCTGACGGATAAAAAATGCGGGACGATCTGCCATGGTATACCTCCTTTTGCCTGCAGCCGGATCAGGAACATTCATAGTAACAGTGCCTTTAAAACTTCTTCATATTACGAATAGTATATCACAAGTACAAGCACAATTCTACTGAAATTTGCTTGTAACAAAGGTTCTCAAAAGGCGTTGAAAGATGATGACTTTGGCTATGTGGCAGGCATTGTAAGAAAATCGTAAGAATATCTTGAGAAAAATGAGATAAAGGTGATAGGAAACCGAAAAACATAGGGAAACCTGTTTTGATACAATTCTGGTATGAAAACAGGTTTCTTTTTGATGTGCAGTTCCTTATATTGATAAAGATTTCATCATGAAATCTTAATAGATCTTAATCTGTTGTGTGATTGGAAGTTAAAAATTGTTCTGATATCATTTTGGAATGGATGCGGGAATCGTGCCATGCGTAAAGAGAAATAGGGTTAGGAGAAATAGGGTAAGAAGAATAGAGGAGTGACAGAGATGGAAAACAGAAAAAATATTGTAGTTTTATTTGGCGGTGCGTCGTCGGAGTACGAGGTGTCCCTGCAGTCAGCATACGCGGTGATTTGCAGCATGGACAGGAGAAAATATAATCCGGTGATGGTCGGTATCACGCGGGAGGGACAGTGGTTTTACTTTACAGGAGAAACAGACAGGATTCAAAACGATACATGGTGTAATGAGACAGACTGCGTGCCGGCGATGATTTCGCCTGACAGGACATATCATCACCTGATCGTATGCCGCGCGCGGTCCATACCAGAATTTATTTCTGTGGACGCTGTTTTTCCGGTGCTGCATGGGCGAAACGGGGAGGATGGAACCGTTCAGGGGATTGCGGAGATTGCAGGGATTCCGCTGATTGGCTGCAAAACATTGTCCTCTGCGCTTTGCATGGACAAGGACAGGGCGCACCGTCTGGCAGAGCTTTCCGGTGTGCGTGTGCCAAGGGCAATGGTATTGATGGATAATATGGCAGTCAACAAAGCGTGTGCGTTTGCAGATTCTATTGGCTTTCCAGTCTTTGTAAAGCCTGTCAAAGCAGGCTCCTCCTTGGGCGTGACAAAGGTGGGGGCTATGGAGCAGATTGCGCCAGCCATCGCACTTGCGTTTAATTATGACAATCGTGTCATTTTGGAGGAGGCAATCGACGGATTTGAAGTTGGCTGTGCCGTGTGCGGGCGTGACCAGTTGATTGTCGGGGCAGTTGACGAGATTGAGCTTGACACTGCGGCATGTGCCAATGGATTTTTTGATTACACGGAGAAGTATACACTCAAGACTTCAGCAATTCATGTTCCGGCAAGGATTCCGGCGGAGAAGGCGCGCGAGATTCAGGAGGCGGCAAAGCGGATCTACCGCGCGCTGGACTGCGACGGCTTTGCGCGAGTAGATTTGTTTCTGACGCCGGAAGGAGAGATTGTGTTCAACGAGGTCAACACGATACCGGGATTTACGGAGCACAGCCGCTATCCGGGCATGATGCGCGCAGCAGGGTATGAATTTGCCGAGTTGGTGGACAGGATTATCGGGCAGGTGTTTAAGGTATGATGGAGACAGCTTCTCAAACGAGGAGTGTATTCGAGCATTAATATCAGTGACAGCACACCAGTTTGTGCACAGTTGGCATGCAGTAAAGAACGGAAGTTTATATAAAAGTAGAGCGGAAGACGCATAAAAAAACGAAACACCAGAAAGAGGGCAGACAATGAGGACAACAAACAAAAGTTACACAGGGATAGACTGTTTTCGGATGATCGCAGCGATATTGATCATTGCAATTCATACATCGCCGCTTGGCACATACAGTGAATGGGGGGATTTTATTCTGACGCGTGTGATTGCCCGCATAGCAGTTCCGTTCTTTTTTATGACATCTGGTTTCTTTCTGATTTCCAGATATAGCAATCAAGCGGAGAGATTAAGAGTTTATATGAAAAAAACGGCGCTGATTTATGGGGCGGCGATTATGCTCTATATACCGTTGAATATCTATAACGGCTATTTCAGAATGGAAAATCTGCTGCCGAATATGATAAAGGACATCGTGTTTGATGGGACACTGTATCATCTGTGGTATCTGCCGGCGTCGCTTGTCGGCGGTGCGATTGCATGGGTTCTGGTGCGAAAAATTGGCTTTCACAGGGCATTTGCGGTGGCAGCAGTACTCTACTTGATTGGCTTGTTTGGTGACAGTTATTATGGGCTGATCGAAAAAGTGCCTGTTCTTGGCGGATTTTATACACTTTGGTTTCAGGTTTCGGATTATACCAGAAACGGTATTTTCTTCGCGCCTGTCTTTTTTCTTTTAGGAGGGTGGATTGCGGATGCTCAAACGCGCTTGAGACAGACAGCGGCATCGACACTGTGTGTTGTAATGCTGTTCAGTATGCTGGCGGAAGGGAGTATTTTGCATTATTTTCAACTGCAGCGCCATGACAGCATGTATTTGTTTCTGGTGCCATGCATGTATTTTTTGTTTCAGGCGCTGCTGTATTTTAGGGGAAAACGTCATGTCTGGCTTCGCGATGTCTCGCTTCTTGTCTACATGATTCACCCGATGATGATTGTGGTTGTACGCCTTGCAGCAAAAGTACTTCATTTGCAGACACTTCTTGTGGAGAACAGCGCAGTGCATTTTCTTGCAGTGGTTGTGACATCTGTGTCATTTAGTGTGTTTGCCGAAGCATTTTGGCAGCGGTTTGGATCTGGGAGAAAAGAGCAGCATAAGGGTGCGGACAGAGCTTACATTGAAATCAATCTGGACAATCTCACGCACAATGTACAGGTATTGTGCGAGGCAATGCCGCCCGAATGCGCGTTGATGGCAGTCGTAAAGGCGCAGGCTTACGGTCATGGCATGTACGAGATTGCGACGCACCTGGACAGAATCGGTGTCAGAGCGTTTGCAGCTGCGACCGTTGACGAGGGCATTATGCTGCGCAGATTTGGTATTCGCGGTGAGATCCTGATCTTGGGATACACACAGCCTGAACGGGCAAGGGAGCTTCGTAAATATGACCTCTCGCAGACACTGGTTGATTACGACTATGCATGCAGATTGAATGCGCAGGGTGTTCATGTCAAGGCACATATCAAATTGGACACAGGAATGCACCGGCTGGGATTTTGGGTGCCGATGGACAGCAGTGCCGGGAAAGAAGTACAGAAGCTTTCGCGGGTATTTGCGATGAAAAATCTTATGATCAATGGTATTTTTACGCATCTGTGTGTGGCAGACAGTCTGGACGGGAACGATGTCCTGTTCACCCGCCAGCAGATTGCCAGATTTTATAAGATTCTAAACAGATTGAAAAAACAGGGCATACACATTCCAAAGATCCATATTCAGAGCAGTTATGGTCTGTTGAATTATCCGGAACTCAAGTGCGATTATGTCAGGGTAGGCATTTCTCTGTATGGCGTACTGAGCACACCAGACGCGCAGACGAAACTGCATCTTGATCTAAGACCAGTTCTTTCACTGAAGGCGCAGATTGTTCTGGTTCGAAATATCAAGGCAGGAGAAAGAGTTGGCTATGGCAGAGCTTTTGTGGCGGACAGAGACAGCCGCATTGCTATCGTGTCCATCGGGTATGCGGACGGTTTTTCGCGAATCCTGTCGGGTAAAGGGCAAAATGTACTCATTGACGGGCAGCCAGCGCCGATTGTCGGCAGAATCTGTATGGACCAGCTTGCAGTTGATGTCACCAAGCTCTCGGACGTGTGCGTCGGTATGATTGTCACACTGATTGGCAGAGACGGCAATGAGGAAATTACTGCACCGGCGGTGGCAGAACAGACAGACAGTATCACAAACGAACTGCTGAGCCGTATAGGAATGAGAGTGATGGTGACTGCTGTTGATTCTGGTTACTGTTCAGACAGGACTTCAAGCCACGTGGGAATACGTACTGGTAGTTAGTGGAACGAAGTGAACAGTAAGTGGTTCGTTACTTTTCATACCCATGCCAAAGTAGTGGGAATTCATGTGCGAAAACTTCGTTAGTATTTCTTGTATTTGGCGCTCAATATTGCTATGATAAAAAGGAAGTGATATTATAAACGGATATTGAGTGGGAGAAGAGAAAATGGAACTACTACACTGTAAAGAGGAGCATTTGGATTTTGTCGCGGATCTGTATGGCAGGGTTGTGCAGCATTTGGAGGAAACGATCAACTATCCAAAGTGGTCAAAAAAATACCCTTGCAGGGAAAGCGTGAGGGAAGCCATCGAGCAGGGCGGGCAGTATGCGTGCGTGGAAAATGGCAGGGTGTTTGGCGCTTTTGTATTGAATGACAATCCCGGCGGAGATTATGCGGCGGGGGATTGGCAGGCAGAACTTGGGCAGGGAGCATATCTTGTGATTCATGCGCTTGCCGTGGAGCCGTCAGCGGGGCGCAGGGGTGTAGGCGGATATATGGTTGACCGCTGTATCGAGATCGCCCGGCGCGAGGGCTATCAGGCTATCCGGCTTGATGTTGTCCCGGGAAATGTCCCGGCGCAGCGCCTATATCAAGGAAAAGGATTTACGTTTGCAGGACAAAGAGATTTGCAAAGGAATATCAAGGAGATTCCTTTGTTTGAGCTGTATGAATTGAATTTGAAATCTGTATAAAGTGGTTCATGATAAGAAGCAGTGAAGTCATGGCTTAGAATCTAATCATGGATAGGGGGATTTAGATGAAAACACACAAAATCGCTGTTTTGTCAGACACACATGGACTGCTTCGCCCAGAAGTCATAGAGCATGCTCAATCCTGCGAGATGATACTGCACGCGGGAGATTTCGACAACCAGAAGGTGTTAGATGCGCTAGAGGCAATTGCGCCAGTTTATGCAGTGCGCGGAAATAATGACCGGGGCTGGGCGGCAAAGCTCAACAAAGAACTTGAAATCACGCGGTTTGGACTGCGCATTTATATGGTGCACAACATAAAACATCTAAAAAAAGATTTGAGTGGAATCAACGTCGTTGTCTATGGTCATTCACATAAGTATGAAGAGCGAACAGACGGCGGCGTATGCTATCTGAATCCGGGAAGCTGCGGACCGAGGCGTTTTCGGCTCCCCGTGACAATGGCTGTCCTTGAGGTTGAGGAGGGAAGCAGTGTCTGGCAGGTCAGAAAGATGGATTTGACAGAGAATGCAGCAAGCAGACCTATTTGCGAGGGCAGCCTCAAATCTACGGTGGAAATCATTCTCCGTGAAATGAATGCGGGGCACAAGGTAGAGTGGATTGCGCAGAAGTTGGGTGTGGAGTGTGCTTTTGTGGAACAGGTGTGCCGCATTTATGTGACGCATCCGGGGGTTGATGCGCAGGGAATTGTGGATAAGATGGAGGTCAGCGCTTTATTTGAATATTCTAAATAGGAGGATTCATAGATGGAAGGAAATACTTACAGAATTTTAAAACCTATAGAGATTGTAGAAGATCTTTGTCAGGGTTCGGCAAATGGTTTTGCCCAAAGTGTTCTCGAGGCACAGGAAGAAAAGCTGGGGGTGCAGTTGCCGGCTGTACTGCGCGATTTTCTTTTGCGGGCAGGCAGAGAGCGCGTCTGCGGCAAAGAGAAGGAGATTTTTTCGCCTGAACTTTTTCAGGTGAAGGACAGATATTTAGTTTTGGGGAAGATGTGCGGCAGAAGTCTGGCAGGTATTCTGCTGGATGATCTGAGTAAGGATAATCCGCCGGTTTATGTGCGGGATGCACAGGGGAATTGGGATTTGTTTGCTGAGAGTATGGAGGATTGTCTCCTTGCCGAATTGGACAGAAGAATTAGAAAGACAAGGACGGCGAACTATTCACTGGGATATCTTGGATCCTATTATTATTGTGAGTATCTTCTGTGTAAAGAATGGACTCCCTGCATGGATGCTTCGGAAGTTTTGGATAGTTTTCATGAGAAGAGGGAAACAGTCCTATCTTATTGGGAAGGTGATGAAGAAGAATCAGATTGGGATGAGGAGGATTTAGAGGATGATGAAGAAGAATCAGATTGGGATGAGGAGGATTTAGAAGAGGATGAGGAAGATTGGGATGAGGAAGATTGGGATGACAGAGACGAACAGGATCTCCGCGGGAGGCATTGGGATTGTCCGCCGGAATTAAAACGCGCACTGCTTGAAAAGAATGTAATGCTGCCAGACAGACCATATGCCATTGCAATCTGTCTGGAAGAAGAGACAGGCATCTTATATAGCGCGCACGTTTCGCGGACCGAACAGCGTTTTGCAAGTCTTTTACAGATAAACTCTGGCGTTTCGGATTCAGAGCAGCATTGTGCAGCAAGGCTGCTCCGTCGATTAGAAAAGGAAGTTCATGCGCCTGTTTTGGCACATTGCCTTACAAGGGAAGCTTTGCTGCCGGAAAATGTGCGCGCGCTGGCAGAGGAGGAATTACGAAGTCACATCGCGGAAACGATTCGGGATTTTTTGGAGCTTTTTGAGAACAATCGGTCATGGAAACTTGGTGTCTGTGTGTCAGGCAGCTTTATAGAATGTTCCGGTA
>CAMWJQ010000209.1 GCA_947174615.1 uncultured Lachnospiraceae bacterium | reverse complement strand
ACGTTTCCCTGTCCTGCTCCGGATTTTCGGAAAAAATATCCCCGATACAAAACTGCAGTTCCCAGCCCTCCTCTGAAAGAAAATCAGGATTTATCCAAGGTCGTTTTTTCTGCATAATATAAAATCTTCCGGATTCCATTCTGGAAAAATACCGTTCGGATTTGCACTGAAAAAACATACTGCCCTGTTCGTCCTCCCCGATTTCCTCGACCAGAGGACAGACCAGGTTTTTCCGCACGATAATCGACACCTCTTCCGGCGTATAGCCTGTCAGCGGGATTCCTCTATTTATGTTCAGTTTCCTTTCCAAAATATTACTGTATATCCACCACACGCCCCTGCACACAATCACAATCAAAAGCAGCCACATACATATGGTAAAAAGTAAATCGTTCTGTATCAGTTCCTCTATGTCTCTCATATCTTCACGCCTCCGTTCTCATCACTCACTGCGCGCAATGCCGTCCTTAATTCCCGCCATCGGTATTGGATTGTCATTCTGATAATACTCCTCTGTTTCCTCAGCCAATATCGTCTCTGTATACAGCTCATTGCCATGCTTTGTAATCCATTCCACCTGCTGATATCCCATATGCCCATACACCGAATAAATACCGTCCCCGTTCTCCGATTCGTACAGGGATACCAGACCATAAAATTCTCCGACTTCGACAACATTTGCACTGCTATCCACCGTATAGACCGTGTTCGTCCAGTCTGCGGCACTGGTGCCCCAAGACACAATCAGCTCCTCGACACCGTCATCATCCATGTCATAAGCGGCATACTCGCAGTCACTTCCATAAGCGCTTTCATAATCAAAAAGTACGGTGCCATATAAATCATAAATGGAAATCGGCTCATCCATCATTGTCTGATCCCCTGCCGCAATCCCTTCTTCCGCGTATCCCCACAGATCTGTCTCGGTGACACAGATATCATCATATTTTGTTCCTTTCTGTCCCTCCAGAATTGTTATCTGCAAATACTGCGTCCGAACAGGCTCATCAAAGACAAAATTGTCTGTGTACAGGCTGTATTCTACCTGATCATACTGCCAGTCGCAAAATTCTGCTTCAAAATCCTCCCCGTCAACGCTTATTAGTGCGCGTTTTATTTTTCCGTTGGCATGATAGACGGATTCATTTTTCATATAACCATTTAAAAATGAGATTTCTGAGAGATAAACGGGGCATGTAAATTCAATATAGATATATTCTCCTTCCCCCGTTCCGTCCGCACCTTCGCTCCAGCAAGTTTCTCTGTCCCCGTCAAGCAGGGTTTCCGCCTTATAGGTCTTTGTCGTGTCCGTCAATTCCGATGATGCATAAATACTGCGTACATAACTGGGATTAAGCTGTATGATTTCAGGTTTTTCCGGCATTTCCGACATCGTGTTCCCGATGGTATTTTTCTGGGAAGTATCTGCTGCCGAAATATCTTTTTCAATCTCTATGCCTTTATCTGTCTCTGCAATCGGCGCTTCGTCCTCCTGCTGCATTGTATCTTCCTGCATATCCGCCAGGAAATCCTTCTCATTTCGTTTTGGAGCAATGCTGATTAAGACAAAAATTATAATAACGGCGCTTACTGTCAGTACCGTTATGAGTGGAACTGAAATGCCGCCTAACCGCCCTTTGCTTTTCTTTTCATCAGGATTTCTTGTTTCCTTTTCGCCATGCTGCACATTATCCTGCGAATTTGTCTGTACTCTCGTACCACACCTGGTACAAAACCTGACGTTTTCTCGCAATGGTGCGCCACACGCACGACACACCTGACTTTCTTCAGGCTTTGCCGTGTCAGTCGGGGGCTGGTTTACTTTTAAAGCAGCTCCGCAGTCAGGACACTTTCCTGCCACATCCGCCACTTCCTTTCCACAGTTTGTACAAGTCATTTTGCCACTCCTTTTCCTTTCATTCCAAGCAATAATGCAGCCATAATACTTTGATATGGCTTTTCTATTTTTCTTTGTTATGATACCAGTATCCGTCTTCGTTTTTTGTTATAGCATCCTGCACTTCCGTTTAGTCATCTGATTCGTCAGCATTTACCGGCAGATATGCCAGATTACAGGTATCCATGAGACAGTCTGCCCATACAGATACCTGTTCCCCGAGGTACGGCACATCTTCTTTGTCCTGCATCTGCGCAAGCCGGGCAGCAACGCGCTTTTTTCTTCCCATATAGCTATTCGTTACCATTTTCAGCAACGTATCATATTCGGCAGGAACCAGAACCATTTCCCTGACGGTAGCCCGTATTATATTGTCAAATAATTTCTGATAGTGTTCTGGCGACATTCCAAGAATACAGAGCGCATATGCGTCGGCATCCTCCGCAATGCTATAGGACGGTCGGATTACCCAGTCTGCAGGAACCCCGTGAAAAAAATCCGTATTGCTCATTTTGTCAATATGATCGATTTCCCCTTTTAAATAACACACGCCATGTCCTGTTAAGTCCGCTTCATTTTGCCCTGTCAGACAGCGTCCTTCCATGTCCTTTAGAAAATACATTTCCTGACCAATTCCATAGCACAGCATCTCCTGTGTGACTGTCTCCCCATACGCCTTTGTCCATCTCTGTACGTCTGCGACAGAGACACCGATGATATTTCTCTTCTCTCCTGTACAATCTGCACGATGAAGGGAAAAGATTCCTCCCATGGCAGATGCTTTCCGAACCACACGAATGCTGAACTGCAAATCATCATAGTCAAGGCCTGCCTGGGCATACATACATTCATCAAGCAGATATTCCAATAATTTTGTTTCTTCTTCTGTCTTTCCCATTGTTACCTCTTTCTCCAATTTTAGAGTTTTGGATCTCTTTGTTTTTAGCCCCTCATCTATAAATGAGCTTATCGGAAATCAACCTGAATTTCCGATAAAAGGCACTGTCCTTTACGACGTTAATCCGACTATAAGAATCGATTCTTGCTTCCTATAGTTAAATTTTAACAATTGGGATAGACAGGATTTGTCTATGTAGGAAAATAGTTGATGATATAATATGCACTACAAGAACGAAATACTTTAAAAACCAATTATAAACAACAGAACCCGCCACGCTTAGTTTTGTCTCGGCAAAAGTGCGCAACCCGGCGGGACTTTTTATATCCAGAAGTGAATATCAAACCGATTGGACTTTCAGGAGAGACGATTCCGCTTCGTCTCTCCAATTTTGTCCTGCTCTTTTAATAGAAACTGCATTCGCATCCCTCTGCCAAATATTCCATCCCCATACAGCTTATTTAAAGCCTGCATGCCGCCAATGCCTTTGCAATTTCATTCTCAGTATCGTCATCCATTGGTGTAAAATCTCCCCATGCCATATTACAATTCCCCATAATATTATCTGCCCAAAACGGAAGCTGGTTTCTAAGAAATGGCATATCTTCACTCTCTTGTGTCTGTGCGAGACATGAAGCCACTTTATTCATTCTTTCCTTATAGCCTTCCTGCACTTTCTTGAAAGACGCATCATATTCTGACGTAACTACATCCGATGTTCTAACTGTGTACCGAATAATATTGTCAAGCAGTTCATAATAATATTCCATTGATATTCCAAGAATACAAATTGCATATGCATCAGCATACGGCGCACGATCATATGGCGCTATAATAATCTGCTCATATACATCCTCTTCAACAGAATTCCTTTTATTGAAACGTTCCATCTCGCCCTTTAAATAGCACATTCCATGCCCAAATATTCTATCATTACCGTTTGAAATATACTCCTTTTCCATATCCTTTAAGAAATACATTTCATGACAAATCGCAAACTTCAGCATATCCCGCGTAACAGTTTCTCCATATTCTTTCGTCCATCCCTGAACATCCGCAATAGAAAACAGAATATTATTCCTTTCATCTGCTTCACTGTTCGCACCATGAATAGAAAATACACCACCCATGCTGGATGCAAATGCATGCTCGGATACCCGCATTCCAAACTGTAAACCATCATAATCAATTCCTGCCTGTATAATCATACTGAGCTGAAATGTTTTTTCTAATATTTTTGTTTCTTCTGCCATGTCCTTAATTGTCTCATCTTCTTCATCATCTTCATCGTATTCATCATCATCTTCTTCATCTTCTTCATCGTATTCATCATCTTCTTCATCTTCATCGTATTCTTCTATGAATATCTCTCCTAATGATGGATTGCTATTAATTACTTTTCTGGCAGTTGCAACTGCTTCTTTTATTTCATCTCGGTTTATTGTATTCATTTCGTCTTCATCATCGGTCTGATTAACAAGATGCACCTGACACATTTTATACAAAAGCCCAACCAGCAAAACTGCATTCTCTGTCAGCGTCTTTTCTTGTTCCGTAAACAGATTCCAATTTGTCTTATTCTGTTCATTTACAACACAAGACAGACTATTCAATAAATCCTGATATTTATCATTAATTACATCAAGTGTATCATAATATCTGTCCGCTGTTTCCTCCAGATCAGACAAATAATCACAAATCATATTTATCTTTTTCTCTGCTTCTTTCATTTGTCTGTACGCTTCATCTGCCTCATCAGAGAGTTTTCCACCTGTAGTATTAAAAATAATACCTCCGACAAGAAGTCCTACCCCAAGAGTTGTGGCACCAAGTATTGTAGTGCCCAATGCCATTCCATAACCACCTGCCTCAAGAGCTCCGCCGCCTAGAGCCGCTAATGTAGCATTTGTAGCTGCAGCTCCGCTTAAAGACGCAATCGCCGTTCCTGTTGATGCTGTTCCCAATGCCATTACAGCTGATGTTGTTACACCTGCCGCCGCAAACCCGCCTGCTGTTCCCAATGCAGCTCCGCCTAGACCACCAAGCAAAACACCTGCACCTACAGATACGGATTTCAGTTCCTCCTTATTATAGGCAGGCAGTGTTACCCCTTCTTTTGTATAATCCTCAAATCGTGGTCTGTTTTGTATTTTTTCAATGATATCTGAGAAATCCTCAAAACTGTTTAAAATTTCCAGCTCAAGTATTCCCAGATCATCCATTGCCCTGTTTGTAGAATCACTTGTTTTTTCAAATCGTTCTGTATTTTCTTTATGATGTCTGTTAGCAGATTCCATCGTATCATTTGCTTCTTTCATTTTTACAGCGCCTGATATTCCGCTGCCGACCCCTGCAATTCCTGCTATTGCAGCTGCGGCTCCTAAAATAAATGGTAATGGCATATTTTATCCCTCCGTCTCTTTCAATTTTTTACACATATCCATATTCAATTTGTAATATTCTGCTATCGAAATACTGTCTTTAAAAAACAATTCATAGCATTCGTCAACCCTGCAAAGTAATGGACGCTCCTCATATATCGAACACAAATTATCTGTCAGATACTTACATGTTCCATCTCCTCTGTCCAGATCTGCATATAGTTTTGATTTGGACAAATTTCTGCAGCAGCATCCACAGCAGTTACATTCAAACACTATCGAAACACCAACGTTCCATTTTTATCAGACATATGCGCATCAAAATCTCCCTCCCAAGGTTTGCTGATATTCAGGCTCTCATATGTATTTAATAAAAATACTGTGAGCTCTTTATCCGTTTTAATTGATTTGAATGTTTCAAGCAGTTTATTGTACTGTTCTGTTTCTGTCCGAAACAACGCGAAGTCAATTTGCTCCAATTCCTTTAAATGACTTTGCAATGCCTCATTAATCCGTTGAAACGCTTCAATATTTTTTTGAAACGCATCTGCAATGCCAACCCTGATAAACACCTCCTTTATTACAAGCATTGCAAGGCGAAACCATGCGACAATATTTATTCTCATAAAAAACATTATAAAGTCACCGCCTGACCGAATCGCAGCGTCAAGACCATCCATAACACAAAGCGTCCCATTTCCGACTAACAGCATGACACGCAGTTGTACATACTTCGTGCTTGGAATACAATCTTTAATTGGCATATGGTACTGAAACCGCTGTCTGAGTGCCCAAATCAGGCGAATACTCAGTTCGGTAACTACTACCGGAATTGCCTGTGTTAATCCAAAGCGGAAATCATATCCCTGCGTAAATGCCTGCATAGCGATTTCTGAGAAGTCCTTTTGTCCATTTTTCGTTGTAAAGCTGCCAAATTTACATAAACCAAAAAGCTCGTAGAAAGGTATAACGATTCCTGTCCCTCTTCCATGTGCTCCAGAAGATCCTGCCACATCTGACATCAGATGCCCAAACCAATTGGCAATACCACACATTATTTTTGTTATAAAATTGCTCCCATGAAGCTCATAGGTATCTGTAGCGATTGTAATCAGTTTTCCATCTGCGAAAAAAGAGGCAGTTGAAGTAAACTGATTTAAGACCGAAAAAAATAGTCCGATAATATCAGGCGAATGCGCTAATGACATCATATGATGTGTGCTAGGTGCTATATTAAAAAGATTTTCGACGTCAGAAGGCTTTCTTTGGTCATAATTAACCTTGAATTTACCTTCCAAATGACCAATCGCACTTTTTACATTATTGCAATTTTTTTCTTTGGGATTCCACCCCATATATCGTGCAAATGTCATAACAGCATGATCCACTTGATTGTCTGTCCAATTTCCAAGTACGCTGTCACCAGGTGCACCTACTAAAAATATGTCGATTATACCGCCAACCACACCACAAGCTACTGCTGCAATATAATCATATTTATCACACTTATCCTGTTTTCGCAAAAGTTCCCTGTTTTCTTCACTATTTGCCAGCAGGGGATACTGCCTATATTTATCTGACATAACCGACATTCCTTTCAAATATTTATGATTACATAAAGTCCTATTCCGTTCCACGTATTTGCGCAAAAAATTCTTGTTCTATAAATTCATGTTTGGCTTTCTGCATAAAAATTGTATCTGTTACAAGCCTATCTTTTGTTTTCGTAAGTACAAGTCCTGTATTGGCTTTACTATAGAAAAAATCCCTATATCAAATAGCTTTGTTCCATTTACATACTTTGCATACCTCTTAACATGATATTTTATATCTCCAAAACCTCCACCGCCTCCCCCTGGCTTCGAAGCCACATGT
>CAMWJQ010000208.1 GCA_947174615.1 uncultured Lachnospiraceae bacterium | reverse complement strand
GTGCAGAGCTGCTCAAGAACTTTTTCAAAGAGCTTCGCATTCGAAATAAAGCTGAAAAGGAAAAAAGGCTTTATAATATTGAGAAATTATGATACACTACCAATGTGAAAAACAAGTGTATGATGGCAAAACAGATCAAACAAACAGATCATAAAAATCGGAGGCAGTTATATGGACGAAATCGCGGTGCTCATCCCCTGTTACAATGAGAGCAAAACAATAGAAAAAGTGGTAAAGGACTTTCGAAGCGCGCTGCCGCAGGCAGTAATCTACGTGTATGACAACAATTCAAAGGACGGGACGGATGAGATTGCGCGCAAAGCGGGGGCGGTCGTGCGCTATGAATACCAACAGGGAAAGGGAAATGTCATACGGCGCATGTTCCGCGAGATTGACGCAAAGTGCTATATCATGACAGACGGGGATGACACGTACCCTGCAGACGAGGCGGGAAAACTGTGCGAGGCAGTGCTTGAACGGGGCGCGGACATGGTGGTCGGGGACAGGCTTTCCTCCTCTTACTTTGAGGAAAATAAGAGACCATTTCACAACTTGGGCAATTCGCTTGTGCGCGGCGCCATCAACAGTATGTTCAAGAGTGATATCCGTGATATCATGACAGGCTACAGAGCATTTAGCTATCAGTTTGTGAAGTCTTTTCCGGTGCTCTCTAAGGGCTTTGAGATTGAGACAGAGATGAGCATCCATGCGATCGACAAAAATATGCGCGTGGAGAATGTGATTATCCAGTACAGGGACAGACCAGAGGGCAGCGAGTCGAAACTCAATACCTACTCAGATGGCTTTAAGGTCATTATGACGATCGCCAAGCTGTACAAAAATTATAAGCCGATGGGTTTTTTCACATGGATTGCCGTGGTACTGGCGCTGATTTCGACGATTTTTCTGGCGCCGGTGATGAGCGAGTATTTTGAGACAGGGCTGGTGGAGCGGTTCCCGACGCTGATTGTATGCTGTTTTGTGTACCTTGCGGCGATGCAGTCCTTCTTTGCAGGTCTGATGCTCTCTACGATGAAACAGAAAAATATGCAGGATTACGAGATGAACCTGATTTTTTTAGATACAGAATATAAGGATAAAATAAAGAATGAACAGAGACATACCAATGAGTTACGTAGCCTTTGATATTGAGACGACAGGGTTAAATCCAAAATTTGACAAAATCATAGAGATTGGGGCAGTCAGAATACGGGACGGGAAGGTGGCTGAGACCTTTTCGAGCTTTGTCAATCCGGCAAGAAGTCTGCCAGAGCGGATTGTAGAGCTTACAGGGATTCATGACGGGGATGTCAAGGGGGCGCCCTACATGGAGGAAATCCTCGATGCATTTCTGGTTTTTCTGGGAGAGGATATACTGCTGGGGCACAACCTGCTCTTTGACTACTCCTTTGTCAAAAAGGCTGCCGTGAACCAGAAAAGGACTTTTGAGAAATCGGGCATTGATACCCTCAGGATAGCAAAGCGGTTTCTGAATGATCTGGCGAGCAGAAACCTTGGGTATTTGTGTGAGTACTACCATATAGAGCTTGATGCACACCGAGCGCTCAATGACGCAATTGCAGCACATGAACTGTATCAAATACTAGGGAATGCATACGGGGAGCGGGAGGCAGAACCGTTTCAGCCCAAGCCCTTGATTTATACCGTCAAAAAGGAAAGTCCCATCACGCCAAAACAGCTTGAGCTCCTGATGAAACTGACTGTGCAGTATCATCTGCGCTGTGACGGATGGGTGCTGGGACCGGTAGACAATGTGACACAGGAGTCGGTTGATTTGCAGAAACTCACCAAAAACGAAGCAAGCAGACTTATCGATCTGCTGCTTGCAAATTTTCGACGATTGCGTCCTTCATAATGGAATGAATTGTCTGTGCCTGCTGGATGAGACTCTGGATTTTTTCCGGCGCGCCTGTCTCTTTGTAGAGTTGGGCGAGCAGATAATAGCTTTTGCTGACATCGGTTCCGGTGGATACAGCAAACTCGAGAACTTCGACTGCAAGGGCGTATTCAAGGCTGTCATGCAGCAGTTCGGCAAGTTTTTGCAGCAGCGTCACAAGTTTTGTGTAATGAAAATCATAGTCGCTTAATATAGTAATATTAGCAGTGCCATATTTTAACTTGAGGTCTGTGTTTGAGCAGCCGGTGAGATTGACGATTTTCGTGTCGGACAAGTCCCGCAGCTCACTGAGACAATCCGCGAGCTCCTCGGACATGAGATCCGGCTTCATGGAGAGCAGATGCTCTGGGATTGTGATATAATTCAGATCGTCTAACGGCTTTTTGCGGGTAAAGTTTGCCTGGTACTCGCGCTCCCAGAATTCGCGGTCAGCATCCTCCTCTTTGCGCTGGGTGCGATGCAGGCAGAAAGAAAATAATAAACAACCAAATAAGACAAGACTTGAAAAAAATATAAAATTCATTTATAATATCCTTTCGAAAAGGGGTGAACAGCCATGATGAATATGAATCATAAAAAAACGCAACGAAAAATCGCAGCCGCCATAGCCATTATCCTTGTGTTGGCGATGGTAGTACCATTAGCTGTGAGTGTTATCGGTTTCTAATTTAATATATCATATTATTCAGTGCAATGTAAAGTAGCTGAATCATTTATAGTGTTTTGAATTACAGTTCAGCCTGAAAGCATGGTGGTTGGGATGCATCAATCCAACCGAGAAGCGTTTTTGGCATGGCTTATGCATGTAACAGGAAGCCGAAGGCTAAACTGTTACTTTTGAAAAGGGTTACTGAAATGGAGTGAAGGTATATGAGAAAATCAGGTAGACGAATCGGAATCATTGCGTTGGCAATACTGCTGTCTGTGATTTGCGCAGGGATGTTACAACCAAGCCGTGCAGTGGCAGCGTCAGACGATGAAGTGATACTCGAAGGTGTGTATATGGGTGAGATGAGCCTTGCCGGGATGACCGCCGAGGAGGCGAAGGCTTCAGTCAGCGCATTTGTGGAAGAACTGAAACAAAAAAATATTACATTTGGCGCTGTCGGCGATCATTATGTGTCTGTGATCGCGGGCGATTTAGGGCTCACATGGGTCAATGAGTCAGACATCGACGCAGCAGCCGCACTTGGCAAGAAGGGAAATATTGTCAAGCGCTACAAAGCCATGCAGGATCTGAAACATGGCAATAAGGTCTATGACCTGAAGCTGGCGCTTGACAGAGACTTGATCAAATCTGTGCTCGAGGAGCAGTGTGCGGAGTACGATATTGCGTCGGTAAACAATACGATCACCAGGGTTGACGGGCAGTTTGTCATAGAGGAAGGGCAGGCAGGCGAGCGGGTCAATGTCGAGGAATCCCTGAATCAGATCTATGAGTACATAACAAATGGATGGAATTATCAGGATGCTTCGATTGATCTTGCGATTGACGTGTCAGAGCCGAAGGGAAGCGTCGAAGATCTCCAGAAGATGACCGATGTCCTCGGCACGTTTACAACGAGTTATTCGACCAGCAGTCCATCACGCTGCAAAAATATTGAGAACGGCGCCCGGTTAATCAACGGCACGCTGCTGTATCCGGGAGATGAGTTTTCAACTTATGATACGATCAAACCTTTTACGGAGGCAAACGGCTATTATCCGGCAGGGTCTTACATGAACGGCAAAGTGGTTGACAGCCTTGGCGGCGGAATCTGCCAAGTCTCGACGACACTGTACAATGCGGTGCTGCTGTCGGAGCTTGAGGTGACAGAGCGACATAATCATTCGATGATTATTACCTATGTGAAGCCGTCTATGGACGCGGCGATCGCAGAGTCCTCCGGGAAGGATTTTCGCTTTGTCAATAGCTGGGAAAACCCTATTTATATCGAAGGCGTTACACAAGGGAAACAGATCACGTTTACAATCTATGGTATGGAGCAGAGAGACCCCGGTCACGTCGTGCGCTATGAGAGTGAGACACTCTCGACCACGCATCCTGACCATGAGATTATCACGCCGACTTCCGGGCAGGGTGTGGGCTATATCAGCGTGGAATCGGCGCATGTGGGCTACACGGCACAATTGTGGAAGATTGTCGAGGAGAACGGTGTCGAGGTGAGTCGTGAGGTCATCAACAAGAGTTCTTACAAAGTGTCTCCGCGGTCGGCTGTGGTAGGCGTCAACACAGACAATCCAGTGTATGCGCAGCGAATCAATGCGGCGGTGGCGTCGGGCAGTATAGATACGTGCAAGGCGGAGGCAGCGGCGATCAAGGCAGAGATGGCAGCGGCAGCCCAGCAGCAGGCAGATCTTGACGCATATTATCAGGCACTCCAGCAACAGCAGTTACTGGAGCAGCAGGCACAGTTACAGCAGCAGCTGCTAGAGCAGCAGGCACAGGCAGAACAGCAGGCAGAACCATAGACAGACTGCCGCGGCATAGTTTGTTCTGGGCGGTTTGCTTTGAATGGTTTGCTGCAAACGAGGGATAGATTATGAAATGCGGAAAATTGACAGAGAGCGTCTATGAGCGCTCTGTTATAAAAGTAATGAAGGCAAATGGCGCAGGACTGAGGGCAGACTGCGCCGTTTTGGCAGGAGCCGGGAACTGTGCAGGCATTCTGTCAGGGCAGGCGGCTGCATTCGGCATGGATTCCCGCACTGCGGCGCGGGCGTATCTGGCAGCGACGAACCATGTGATCGCCTGCTGTGCCAACAGTGCAGCGTCGGGACTGTTTGATGCCTATGCCAACATCACATTGATGGTGCCTGAAAGACTCCGTGAGATCAAGATCCGCGCAATGATAGAGGCTGCCGCAGCCGAGGCGGAGGAGACAGGGATACCGATTCTAGGCTGCAATGTTCAGGTGCTTCCGATGGTCACGGAGACAGTGGCAGCCTGTGTCATCAGCGCAGCCATGGAAAACCGCTCGGAGGGTAATCTGGCGCCAATCAAAAAACAATCACTGGCAGACAGAGATCTTGTCATGACAAAGTGGCTGGGACTTGAGGGAACGGCGGTCATAGCAGCGGGGAGCCGCGAGAAGCTCTGCGACAGATATCCATCGGACCTTGTAGATACAGCGGCAGATTTTTACAGGTATCTGTCCGTCGCGCCGGAGGCTGCTACCGCCGTGAAGTCCGGCGCAGATTATCTGCTGGCGCTGCGGGAGGGCGGTGTTTTTGGCGGCTTATGGCAGTTGGCAGCAGAGAATGGCGTTGGACTGGTCGCAGACTTAAACCACATACCTGTGAGACAGGAGACCATAGAGGTGTGTGAATATTTTGATTTGAATCCGTATGAATTGATGGCAGGCGGAAGTCTGCTAATCTTGGCGTCGAACGGCGGTGAGCTGGTGCGCGCACTGGATGCGGCAGGTGTGCCTGCGGCGGTGATCGGACGCACGACACAGGGCAATGACCGCATCATACGCCGCGGGGAGGAGTCAAGGTTTCTGGAACCTGCAAACGGGGACGAAATCTTCCGCTACCGCGCGCAGGCGTCCGGCGGTGACACTGGGAAAATAGTAAAAATGGAATCAATGGAGGAAGCAGAATGAGAGAACAGATTTTGTCAATTATAGAGAAGAACAGCAGAATTGACCTGCATGAGCTTGCAGTCATCCTGGGAATGGAGGAGGCAGATGTTGTCAATGAGATGGAACAGATGGAGAAGGAGGGAATTATCTGCGGTTATCATACGTTGATAGATTGGGAAAAGACTTCAGTGGAGAAGGTGAATGCGCTGATCGAGGTGCGCGTGACGCCCCAGCGCGGCAAGGGATTTGACAGCATCGCGGAGCGCATCTACAAGTACCCGGAGGTTCACGCAGTATATCTGATTTCAGGCGGATATGATCTGCTTGTCAGCCTTGAGGGAAAGACACTCAAGGAAGTCTCGAACTTTGTGTCAGATAAGCTGTCCACCCTTGAGACAGTCATCAGCACAGCGACGCATTTTATCCTGAAAAAATACAAAGACCACGGCACAATATTGGATAAAAAAGAATCGGATGAAAGGATACAGGTGACGCCATGAGAAATCCTTTATCAAAGACAATCGTAGAGATCAAACCCTCTGGCATCCGCAAATATTTTGACATCGTGAGCGAAATGAACGACCCCGATGTCATTTCGCTCGGCGTCGGCGAACCGGATTTTGAGACGCCGTGGCACATCCGTGATGAGGGGATTTATTCCCTTGAGAAAGGGCGGACCTTTTACACGGCAAATGCAGGGCTTTTGGAGCTGCGGGAGGAAATCAACCGCTATTTGAACAGGCGTTTTGATCTGAATTATGATCCTAAGAATGGCATACTGGTGACAGTCGGCGGATCGGAGGCGATCGACATCGCGCTGCGCGCGATGGTGGACCCGGGGGATGAAGTCATTATTCCCCAGCCAAGTTATGTTTCTTATGAGCCGTGTGCGGTGCTTGCCGGAGCAAAGCCTGTGATTATAGAGTTGAAAAATGAGAACCAGTTCCGCCTGACCGCGGCAGAGCTTGAGGCAGCGATCACGGACAAGACCAAAGTACTGATTCTGCCGTTCCCGAACAATCCGACCGGTGCGATTATGGAGCGCAAGGATTTGGAGGAGATTGCGAAGGTCATTGAAGAGCATGATATTTTTGTATTGTCCGATGAGATTTATGCCGAGCTGTGCTATGCGGAAAAGCATGTCTCTATCGCCAATATTCCCGGGATGTGGGAGCGGACGATACTGATCAACGGCTTCTCCAAGTCATATGCGATGACAGGCTGGCGGCTTGGGTATGCGTGCGGTCCCGTACAGATCGTTGAGCAGATGTACAAGATTCATCAGTTCTGCATCATGTGCGCGCCGACGACGTCACAGTACGCGGCAGTTGATGCGCTGAAGAACGGCGACGCCGATGTTCAGATGATGCGGGATTCCTACAACCAAAGGAGGCGTTATCTGGTGAATGCTTTTCGGGAGATGGGGCTGGAATGTTTTGAGCCGTTTGGCGCATTTTACATATTCCCGTGTGTGAAGCAGTTTGGTATGACAAGCGATGAATTTGCCTCAAAGCTCTTGCATGAGGAGAAACTTGCAGTCGTGCCCGGCAATGC
>CAMWJQ010000207.1 GCA_947174615.1 uncultured Lachnospiraceae bacterium | reverse complement strand
GGGGTGCGTTTGACATTTCGAACATGCTGAAACCTTATTTGGCAGCAGGGAGTGTGCGGTTTATCGGTGCGACGACCTATGAGGAATACAAGAAGCATTTTGAGAAGAGCAAGAGCCTTGTAAGACGTTTTCAGAATATTGACATCAAAGAGCCAGGTATCGAGGACGCGACATGTATTCTGGAGGGACTCAAAGAGAATTATGAGAAATTCCATGGGGTGACATACGGAAAGGATGTGCTTGCATACGCGGTGAACATGAGTGCGAAGTATGTCAATGAGCGCTATCTGCCGGACAAAGCAATCGACTTGATTGATGAGGCGGGGGCATACCGCAGACTGCATCCGCTGAAACAAAAAACGCAGTCCGTTGACACCAATCTGATAGACGAAATTCTGGCGAAAACCTGCCAGATTCCAAAGCAGGTGGTGGAGCATGATGAGATAGAGACGCTTGCGACGTTGGAAAAACGCCTGACGAGCCGTGTGTTTGGTCAGGATGAGGCAATTGCACAGGTGGTCAATGCTGTAAAGTTTTCCAGAGCAGGGCTTTTGGAGGAAGGCAAACCGCTTGCAAGCCTGTTGTTTGTGGGACCTACAGGCGTTGGCAAGACCGAGATTGCAAGAAGCCTTGCCGATGAGCTGGGTATTCGATTAATACGCTTTGACATGAGCGAGTATGAGGAAAAACACGCTGTCGCAAAGCTGATTGGCTCCCCGGCGGGGTATGTGGGTTACGAGGAAGGCGGGCTGCTGACGGAGGAGATCCGCAAAAATCCCCATGCAGTGCTGCTGCTGGATGAGATAGAAAAGGCACATCCGGATATTTATAACATTCTCCTGCAGGTAATGGATTACGCCACCCTGACAGACAATCAGGGAAGAAAGGCAGATTTTCGCAATGTCATCGTCATTATGACCTCCAACGCCGGCGCGAGCCGGATTGGAAAGCACGGGATCGGATTCACCGGGCAGGATGTCAGGGCGGATGTGATTATGGAGGAAGTGAAGCGCATTTTCCAGCCGGAATTTCGTAACCGTCTGAATAAGATTGTGGTGTTTCATGGCATGGATGATGCGATGGCGGCACGGATTACAGAGAAAAAGCTTGGCGAACTCCAAAAGATGCTTCTGTTGAAAAAGGTGGATCTGTCAATCAATGCAGCAGCAAAAGCATTGTTGAAAAAGAAGGGTATCACAACAGAGTTTGGTGCGAGGGAGATTGACCGGGTGATACAGAGCGAGGTGAAGCCGCTTCTGGTGGATGAAATCTTGTTTGGCAAGCTGAAAAAGGGCGGAAAGTGTAAGCTGACAGTGAAGGAGAACAGTTTTCAGCTTGTGTACCCGCAGGAGAAAACGAAAAAGAGCATTCAGCCAAATATAAAAAAGGCATGATTTGTATACCATGCGAAGATTCAAAATCAAAAGAGGGGGAGAAGTCATGCCAGTATTTCGCATTAATGAAAAGGAACTATCGTTTCCGCATCCTACACTTGCAAGAGAGGACGGACTGCTTGGGGTTGGCGGAGACTTATCTGTGGATCGGCTTTTGTTAGCGTACTCACATGGGATATTTCCATGGTATAATCCGGGGGAGGAAATTTTGTGGTGGTGCCCGAAGGAGCGCTTTGTTATTTTCCCAAGCGAGATACATATTTCACATTCCATGCAAAAGTATATGAAAAAACATGTGCTTCGCGTCGTGCTGAACAGGGACTTTGCAGATACGATGCACCGCTGCCGGCTAAAGAGAGAGTTCAATGAGGGGACATGGATCTCTGACGAGATGGAGGAGGCGTATTGTCGTCTGTACGAGCAGGGATATGCTGTCAGTGTGGAGGTTTTTGAAGATGATGGGCTGGCAGGGGGATTGTACGGCGTGAGTATTGGAAAATGCTTTTTTGGTGAAAGTATGTTCTCTGAAAAGGAGAATGGCTCCAAGACAGCGCTGATTGCCTTTGCACATTTCCTGGAGCAGGAAGAATTTCTGCTGATCGACTGTCAGTTCCACACGGAGCATCTGGAGAGCATGGGCGGCAGGTATATTCCATGGGAGGAGTACGACAGCCTGCTTGCGAGAGGATTAAAACGATAGGTTTATTGTTTTTTCATAGAGTTTATAGATAGTTTTGTGGCATCTTCATGGGCAGAATGGTAGAATAAGGGTAACTTATTAACGATGAAGTGCATGTTCTGGAAATCGTTTCAGGTACATGCGGTGAAAACAGGAGGAAACAGATGGATTTTTTTGATAAGACTACCAAAGCAGTAAGGGATATCGGAAATGCAACACGGGAGCAGACGGAACTTGCAAACCTCAAGATTCAGAAGGCAGCGATTGAGAGGCGGTTAGAGAGCCAGTATGCGGAAATCGGCAAGAGGTATGTCGCATATATCGCGGATTCATTCAGAACAACGCCGTTTGATGTATCGGATATTCTTGATGCCATCAACCCTGATCTGGAAAAGATTGCAGAGATTGTAGGACAGGTGGAGCAGAAAGAACAGCAGTTTAGACAGCATTCTATCGAGAAAGACAGAAAAAAGGCAGTAGAGCAGTTCGAGAATGAGAAGCGCAAGCTCGACAAGGCAAAAGATTTAGATATTATCACAGATTTGGAATACGAAGAAAAGCTGGAAAAAGCGCGCAAAAAGTTTGACAATTTCGAGATGTTGAAAAAAATTCAGATGCAGTTTGAGATGGATATCATCAACAGAGAGGAGTATGAGGAAAAGGTTCGGAATATTTTACAGTAGCGTTGATTTACAGGCACACAGTCCCATAAGTTTGCATGAAAGGAGGGCGGAAAAGGCTCTCTTTTTATGTGCACGGCGTTTTTTCTTTTTCCCGAAGTGGTGTTGTACAAAGTGACAGAATCAGGTATACTGTTATCAGAAACTCATAAGATTGTAAGTGTGGGGAATTGATATGTATGAAAATAAGGCGGGACTGGGGTATCAGGACTTTCAAAAAATGAGGGAAGATCATATATTTTATATAGATAAGACAGATTTTCTCAGAGAGTGGTGGGAATATTCCGATATGGTAACGCTCATCACACGTCCGCGTCGATTTGGCAAAACCTTAAACCTGAGTATGGCTGAATGCTTTTTTTCCAATAGATATGCCGACCGCGGTGATTTATTTGAAGGGCTGTCTGTTTGGCGGACTGAAGAATATAGAAAAATGCAAGGTACTTTTCCTGTGATATTTCTGAGTTTTGCTCCGATTAAGACTGGGAAAATTGATGAAATAAAGGCGGCGTTGAAACAGATTATTGCGGATGTGTATCGTGAATATCGTTTTATTATGGAAGCTCAGATTTTTCATCAAGAAGATCGGGAGGACTTTGCTGCTGTAAATAAAAAGATGGATGACATGACTGCCTATACCGCGTTGAATTGTTTGTGTTCGTATCTGTATCAATATTATAAGAAAAGTGTAATTATCATGCTGGATGAGTACGATACGCCGATGCAGGAGGCATGGATAGCAGGAAACTGGGACGAGACAATCAATTTTTTCAGAAGTTTCTTTAACTATACGTTTAAATCCAATAAATATCTTTGCAGGGGATTGATTACTGGTATAACACGAATTTCAAAGGAAAGTATTTTTTCTGATCTGAATAACTTAGAGGTTATCACAACGACTTCTGATAAGTACACAACTTCATTTGGCTTTACGGAAAAGGAGACTTTTGAGGCGCTCGAACATGCGGGGCTTGGCGCAGAACAGCAGAAGGTGAAGCAGTGGTATGATGGATTTACATTTGGCAGACAGGGAGATATTTATAATCCGTGGTCTATTGTTTCTTTCTTGAATAAAAAAGGCAAGTATGAGACTTATTGGGCGAATACGAGCAGTAACCGACTTGTGAATTCATTAATACAGCGGGGAAATTCAGACATTAAAAAGACAATGGAAGAGCTTTTGCAGGGGAAAAGCTTTCAGGCTAAGATTGACGAGCAGATTCTGTTGAACCAACTGGGGGAAAGTACAGATGCAGTCTGGAGTCTTTTGCTGGCAACAGGATATTTAAAGGTATTAAATGTCAGGATAGAAAAGCCGGATGAGGAGGAAATGATGCTGTACACGCTTGCACTTACCAATCTGGAAGTCAAAAAGTTATTTAAAACGATGATAAAGGGCTGGTTCGGAGATAACGCGCAGATTCCTTATAATGATTTTATTAAGGCGTTGATGCTTGATGATGTAGATTCCATGAATGAATTTATGAATAGAATTGCGTTGTGCAGTTTCTCTAATTTTGATATTGCTAAAAATGCATCAGGCAATGATGCACCTGAGCGGTTTTATCACGGTTTTGTACTCGGGCTGATGGTGGAGCTGTCTGGAAGATTTCGTATAACATCGAACAGGGAAAGTGGTTTTGGTCGTTATGACATCATGCTGATGCCAGTCAATAAAGAAAAGGACAATGCGTATATTATCGAATTTAAAGTGCATAAGCCGTTCAAAGAAAAAGGGCTTGCAGAAACTGTAAAACATGCATTAAGTCAGATAGAAGAAAAACAATATGCTGCCCAATTGATTTCAGAGGGAATCAAACCTGATCAGATTCGAAAATACGGTTTTGCTTTTGCGGGAAAAACGTGTCTGATTGGCTGACAAGGTGAAAGATAAAGTGTTTGCAAGGAGGAAATATGGAGGAACAACACAAAAGGCGTGTGCGCTACAAAGGGACGCATCCGAAAACGTATGCAGAAAAATACAAGGAACATCATCCTGAAAAATATGCAGACACCATCGAAAAGGTCATCCGTAAAGGGAGCACGCCAGCAGGGATGCATTTGTCAATTATGGTGCAGGAAATACTGGATTTTCTACAGATCAAGCCGGAACAGAAAGGGCTGGATGCAACGCTTGGATATGGCGGGCACACACGCAGAATGCTAGAGCAGCTGCAAGGCACTGGACACATCTGGGCGCTTGATGTGGATCCGATCGAGATTGTCCGGACACAAAAACGTCTGGAACAGGCTGGCTATGGGACAGATCGTTTGACCATTTTGCAGGAGAATTTTGCAAAGATAGACCAGATCGCCAATGCCCATGGACCATTTGATTTTATTCTCGCTGATCTGGGCGTCTCGTCCATGCAGATTGACAATCCGAAAAGAGGTTTTTCGTATAAGACGGAGGGACCGCTTGATCTGCGGCTGAATCCTGAAAAGGGCATTTCTGCGGCAGAACGTTTAAAAGAACTGACACAAGAGGAACTGGCAGGAATGCTTGTAGAAAACTCAGATGAGCCTTATGCAGCGGAAATCGCGGCAGAAATCAACAGGATGCAGCGGCGCAGGGAGCCGATAGAGACCACTACGCAGTTGAGGGAAGCGATTGGCAAGGCATTATCTTTTCTGCCAGACAATAGCGAGAAGAAGGATCTTGTCAAAAAGACCTGTCAGCGCACCTTTCAGGCATTGCGGATAGATGTCAACAGCGAGTTTGAAGTGCTGGAGGCATTTCTGGGCAAATTGCCTGATGCATTGGCGCCTCATGGCAGAGTGGCGATTTTGACATTTCACTCCGGGGAGGACAGAATGGTCAAAAAGGCTTTTAAGCAGGGGAAAAAACAGGGCATATTTAGTGAGATTTCCGAGGAAGTGATACGACCGTCCGCGGAGGAGTGCAGGCAGAATCCAAGAGCGCGATCCACCAAGATGCGCTGGGCAGTCAAAACCGGTTAGGCATTTACACAGGATTTGAAAATTGTTGAGAACTTGCATAGGTTCTTTGCGAACAGTTTCTTATGTGGAGAGGAGTTTACAAATGGGATATATCGAAGAAACAAATGAATTAAAGCTGGATTTTCAGAAGATGAAAAAGATGTCCGGGCAGGAGGTTATCCCCGTCGCCATTCAAAATGCAGATACAAACGAAGTGATTCTGGTGGCATATACCAATGAACAGGCAATGCTGGAGTCAATCCGGCTGCGCCGGCTGGTGCTGTGGAGTACCTCGCGCAATGAACTGTGGCATAAGGGAAAAACTTCAGGAAATGAATTTGAGCTGACAGATATTTTTGTCAACTGCGAACAAAACTCGCTGGTATACAAAGTCAGACCTTTGAATGGAAATATCTGTCATACCTCTTATCAAGGTGTAGCAAACAACTGTTTTTACAGAAGATTAGACATGGAGCGCATGAAGTTGGTGAATCTGAACGAGGAATTCATATGAAAATTTGAAAAAACAGTCGCTTTTTTGTAAAATATTGGTTATACTGTAAGAGCGTATAAATTTATATTGGCAGTCGAAAAGACTGACCGCTTATCGCGTCAACCGCAGCCGCAAAGCGGCATAGTTCCTTATGCGGTTGTGCGCATCCTATACGATATAGGCATCAGGAGAGGAGGCGCGGATACGTGCTAGAATTAAGGGATATATCCTACCACGTCGATGATGGGAATGGAAAGGATATATTGAATCATATTGACCTAAAGATTGATGACCGGTTCACGGCAATCACCGGACCAAACGGAGGCGGCAAATCGACCCTTGCCAAGATGATTGCAGGAATCATACAGCCTACAGAGGGGCAGATTTTCTTTGAGGGGCAGGATATCACAGAGCTGTCCATCACACAGCGGGCGAATCTGGGCATCAGCTTTGCCTTTCAGCAGCCAGTCCGGTTCAAGGGAATCACGGTGCTTGACCTCATCCGACTGGCAGCAAAAGAGCGGCTCAGTGTAGAAGGCGCTTGTAAGTATCTCGCGGAAGTGGGGCTTTGTGCGCGGGATTATATCAATCGTGAGGTGAACGCCAGTTTGTCCGGCGGGGAACTCAAGCGGATTGAGATTGCGACCGTCATTGCCAGAGGTATGAAGCTGTCTGTGTTTGATGAGCCGGAAGCAGGGATTGATCTGTGGAGTTTTCAGAATTTAATCAAGGTGTTTGAGAAGATGCATGACAAGACACAGGGAAATATCGTGATTATCTCGCATCAGGAGCGCATTCTTGACATTGCAGACAAAATTGTGGTGATTGCAAACGGTGAGATACAGGACATTGGGGCGCAAGCAGAGCTCCTGCCCAAGTTATTAAACGGCAATCTTGAGTG